>CAZMFH010000006.1:0-16480 GCA_964565485.1 uncultured Verrucomicrobiota bacterium
CCGTAAAGATTAACGGAAGGTGTCTGGATGGTCAGGCCGATGTTCCAGTTTTCGATCGGCTGATATTGAGCGCCCAGCAACGCCAGTGCGCCGAGGTTGTTGTATTTAAGATCGCGCGAGCCGACGCCGGCCGCCTTTTCGCTGCCCATATATACGTTTTGGAACGAACTGAACGTGCGATAGACTCCGTAAACGCCAAGTCCCAGCGTCAATTCCGGTTGGATGGCGTGCCCGAGGGACGGTCCAACCCACAATGTTTGATCATCAATTGTGCCCTTGAAAAAATGTTTGTTTTGGGTATAGGCCGCGATTTCCGCCATGGAACTGCGGTTATACACAAAGGCGCCCAGACCGAAGCCCGTATCCGGGCCGATCTTGTAAACCGTGCCGAAAGTGGAAGGAATTGAGACAAAGGATACCGTATTGATGTTTTCCTGGGGATAGAGGCCGTTGTTGATTGAATAGCTTTGCCAGCCGTACAGGTTGGCTGAGATGGAAATTGTGCTGTGTTCCGTAAGCCCCAGTCCGGCGGGATTATAGTAACAGGCGTCAACGGAACGCGCCAATGCCACTGCCGCTCCGCCCATGCCGGCGGCGCGGTCGCCGACAATGTAATTTTGATAGTTGCCTTCATTGGCCCGCAGCGCGCCGATGGTCGCCATCCAAATGACAACTGTTCCGCAAATTATAAGCCAAAGCCGGTTTGTCATGTTTTTATTTTTCTCCTTTAACCTGGATTTTGGAGTAATTTCCAGACCCGATAAAATTCAGTGGCGCTCCAGGCCTGGGCATCGCATCCGCGCGGCTGGTGCGGATGATCGCCGTCCAGTATTTCCGGGATTTGTCCAAGACATCCGGTTGTCAGCAACGGCGCGACGCTGCCGAGCCAGGCGCGCGCGGTTGCTTGCGCGCCGTGGGTGAGCGCCCAGGCCTCGCAGAATGTGGGCAGGAGCCATGTCCAGGCGGTGCCGTTATGGTAGGCCGGTTTACGGCGGTAATCTTCATCGCCCTCATAGCGTCCCCAGTAAGGATGGAGCGCATCATTCAGTTGTTGCTGATTATGGTAAATTGGCAGGGGCTGTTCAACAGGCCGGTCGGCCAGGCTGCGCATGGCGCCCGGCGCCAACAGTTCTGCGCATGCGTCGAGTATGGATTGCGCCATGGCGCTGTCGGCAAGCGCGCCGAGTGTAATCGCAAAAAGCTGGTTGGGGCGCAAAGCATCGTCAGGGACGGCTTGGGCGGCAGCCTGGCCATGACGGGCATGCAGGCAGTCCGCCAGGAATCCGCGCGCTTCGCTCCAATAGCGGCGGATGATGGATGCCCGCGCGGTTTCGGCCAATTCCGACCAGCGTTTGGAGTGACGCCCTTCTTGCGCCAGAAAAATCAGCGCGGTCAGCCAGAGCGCTTGAATTTCGATTGGATAACCTTCGCGCGGTGTGCCGGCGGGGAAGTTGGTGTCCATCCAGGTGAAATGGGGCGGACTGAATATCAAGCCGCTTTGTTCATCCATCTTGATTCCGTTGGGTGTGCCGCGGCGGTAGTTTTCCGCAATTGATTCGAGGACTTCGCGCAAGGCGCGTTGCCCGCATTTTAAATCGAGTATTTTGGCGCTGTTTGTCAAGCGGCATGCATCGGCGGCGGCGATAATAAACCAAAGCGGCGCGTCGGAAGTATCGCGATTGCGGGCGTCATTGCCGTAAATGATGTTGGGGAGCGTGCCGTTTTCCTCGAAGCAGGCGAACTGCCGCAGGATCTCGGCAACTTCAGCATGCAGTCCGGCGGATAGCAGGCCGCGCGCGCAAATAAATGTGTCGCGGCCCCAGTCCAGAAACCAGGGGTATCCGGCAATAACGGTTTTGCCCGCGCCGCGCTTGGCCACAAATTGGCGGATGGCGTTTGTGAGCATTACGGAAAGAGGCTTGGTGTTTGGGCGCGGCTGATCTTTGCCCGGCGCGGCTTTGGGGGTTGATATTGTTGCGGCCTGCGGGGGCGCGAGAATTTCGGCAAACAGTTGTGCGGTATGCCCGCCAGGCAACTGGCAGGTGAAATAACCCGGGCTAAACAAATCCGAATCGGCCTGCAGTCCGCGCTCAGCTTCGACGGGATGATGAATCATATATTGCCATTCCGGCTCCGGATGGAATTTTCCGGTTGGGAGATTGAGGCGCAGGCGGCGGTTGTGGTCGGGTTCAAAAACAAATCCGTCCGGTTCATTGCGCATTGCGCCGGGCCAGGTTTGTTCCGGACCCATGAACGCCTTGGTGTCTTCATGGAAGGAACGATCCTCAATGTCGGGACGGATGATCAGGGTTACGGGACTGGCATCGTCGAGCAAGTTTGCCGCGCAGCCGGCTTGCTGGCGCTGAAAGGTCAGGGTGATTGCGTTTTGATCCGGGCGCATTTGCGCATGGATAATGAGGTGGACGGATTTGCCGAAGCCAAAGGGAATACGAAAACGCCAGCGGCCCGCATTTTCTTCGAGTTCGAAGAGGCGGAGGCGTTCAAAGGAAATATCCTGCGAGTAGCCCTGGAAAACCAGCCAGGCGCGGCAGCGGGCAAGCATGATCCGCCTGTCTTCCGGCCAGTCCGGATGCAGGTTGCCGGCCAGGAGCGCGTCATAGCGGCTGCGCAGTTCCGCCCATTTCACTCCGGCGCGCATCATTGCGCCGCGCCCGTTGACGCTGAGGAGCAGCGGATGTTGCTCGATCAGATCGGCATGTGTGAACGTTACGGGAATTTCCGGGTCGCGGCTTTCCGGTAAAAACCAAAGCGGCGCGGTCAAATGCCGGACGCGGTTATGATCAAAGATTGTCAGGGCAAGGCCGGCTTTGAGTATGTTGCGCGGCGCGGCGCGCGGCGGGAGGATGGCAAAAAAACTTCCGTCCTCCGCCGGCAGGGCATCGGTCTGCCGCAGAACCCGCGCGCCGATTTCGATCCGGGCGCGGAATGGGGTTGGGCTGTGCAGGTAAAGCGCAAAATCCGGCGGAATCATGACCGTGCGTTTTGTGTCGCGCGGCCATTCCCAGGCGATGACGCGTTTTTCCGTGCCTTGTGCCAGGTGTTGCCGGAGGAAAGCGCGCGGATTTTGGGCAAGCGCAAGCGCGAGCTGATCGGGATTGCAATCGCCAAAATCATTCTTGTGCGGTTGTGCGGCGGCGATAATTTCAAGCGCGGCCGCGCGCAGGCATTGGCGGAGAACGGCCGGGGGACGGCCGGCCGGTTGATTGTCTGCCGCGCGCGCGAGTTCGGTCGCTTCTTGAGCATCTTCGGTCAGGCAGAGTGTTTCGGCCGGGGCAAGCGTGAGCTGCGCATCTGCGCCGTTGATTGCGGGTTGAATGCGGCGTCCGCTGATCAGATCTGTTAATGCCGCCGGCGCCATGCCGCATGCGTTTGTATTCCAGCTTGCCGGTTGCTCGACGGAATCGTCGGGATTAATGAGGATCAGGAGCCGTTTGGTTCCATCCTTGGCTTGGCGCAAGAGCGTCAGACTGTTGCCGGGTCCCTGTCCGATCAGGCTGATTCTGGAGCCGATGCCGAAAGCCGGATGTGTGTGCAGAATGGCATTGAGGCGCGCAATATGATCAACCTGGTTTTCCTTGGCGCCCCAGTTGAGCGGGGAGCGGCCATGCACGTCAATTTTTTCCGTGGCATGCCATTCGACTCCGTTGGCGAACGCGAATGCGCCGTTGTGGGAAGCCAGCGCCGCCAGCGCCGTGCGCATGCGCGCATAGGCGGTTGAGCGCGAGGCCAGACGGTTGTTGTCGTGCGTTTCCGCAAAATGCACGAGGAGTCCGTTGCTTTTGGAAATTTCAATGGCTTGCGGCAAATAGCTTTCGATCTGGCGTCGGTCATAATTCTGGAATAATTCCGAATATGCCCAATTCAGGTTGGCGGTATTGAGCAGCTCGGCGGTAACCTCGATTTTGCCGCCCAGTCCTTCGAGCAGGAAAAGTGTGTCGGGGAAATCCCTGCGGACGGTGGCGACAATTAATTCCCAGGCCGGAACAGGGATCATGTAGCCCGCATCGCAGCGGAACCCGTCCGCGCCGCGTCGGCACCAGGTCAGGAATACTTCCGCCAGATGGCGCCATAATTCGACGCGTTGATGGTCAAGTTCGGTCAGATCCTCCCAGGTTACACCCCATGCGCCGGGGGAGTGAATGCGTCCTTCTTTGTCGCGCAGCAGCCAGTCGGGATGTTCGGAATGAATTTTCGATGCCCAGCCGGTATGGTTGATGGCGATATCAAGAAAAAGCCGCGCATTGCGCGCGTGCACGGCGTCCACGAGTTCGCCGAATTGTTCGAGCGGAGTGGCTTTGGGGTCGAACTCGGCCAGCGCCGGATCAACATCCATGAAATCCAGCGCGGCATATGGGCTGCCGAAGCGTCCCATGCGCCCGTAAACTGTCGGGGTGGGATGGATCGGCAACAGCATGAGAATGCGGCAGCGCAGTTTTTCAACAATAAAATCGAGTTGGCGAATCAGATCGCGGAATGTGCCGGAACGCGGAATGATGGTATAGCCGTTGCGCTCCAGCGCGCTCAAGCTTGCTTGCTGATCGGCGCTCATGGTCGAAACGGGGTTGGTTTCCCGGCCGAATTGGCGCGTAAAGGCGTTATAGATGCTGTTGGCGCAACAAAATTGCGCGGGATGCACATTCACGATTGTATTGGGGCCTTTCGGCCAGAGCGGTTGTAGTTCGTTTTGCGGCAGGAACAAGGCTTTGGCTTCAAAGTGCCCGGATTCCAGGAGCGGCAAGGTCAGACGGAACGAGCGTTTGTCCAGGCGCATCATGGGAATATCGAACCAGTCTTCCGCCAGCCGTTTCTGGCGCGCGGCGGACTCGAGGATAATTTCACGACGCGCTGTTGCGGCATGGCCGATATTGGTGCGCAGCCGCGCTTCGCCTTCCGCCGGTTGCGACAAACGCAGCGTGAATTCAAGTGTTTCCCCGCAAAAAGCCATGCGCCGTTGCCCCGGCGCTGGTGTTTGTTCAATATGAATGTTCGGCATGGTCAAAAAGTATGCCACAATCGCGTTTAAAAAACGAGCTTTTTTGCTGAGTATAAAAAAACATTTCGACTGAATGGAAAATGTCAGGATAGACGCGGCGGGAGATTATGCCCGAGATAATGTTCGTAATAGCGGTCATAAAGACAGCGCGCGGAAGGATACATGGAATAGGGACTGAGAAAGTGCGCCGCATCGAAAGGGATCATTTTTTTCACAAAAGGCGCCTGTCAGGATCATTTTTGGCCTTTGCTTTTTTTGTTTTGTTGGGAAGTCTGCGCTATCAGTTCCAATAATTTCCAGCAATTGAAATGCGTGCGGCGCAAGTGGTAGGGGCCGGCCCAGCGATTGCCTTTGGTCATATGCGACGGGGTTCCGTCGCGGTGCAGATATTTGAACCATTCGCCGTATTTCCGGTCCGGAAAATGCCGGAAAGTCCAGGCATGGATGCGTTCAAACCAGTCGGCATATCGTTTTTTGCCGGTCAGATGGTAAGCAAGCAGGCAGGCGTAGATGGCCTCATTGTGCGGCCACCATAATTTCATGTCGTGCTCATATTGGTCGCAGGGTTTTCCGGCTATATCCACGAAGTAGAGCAATCCGCCGTATTTGCGGTCCCAGCCCCATGCCAGCGACCAGTCCAGGATTTGACAGGCTTTTTCCAGCAAACGGCAATCATGGTTATGGCGGTATTCTTCCATAATGAACCAGGCCGATTCAATGGCATGGCCGGGGTTGACGCAACGTCCTTCGGGGGTGTCGAGAAACTCGCCCTGCATGCCGACGGTTTCCAAAAGCGCTTTTTTTTCCGGATGCATGAATTCCGTAAAAATGGAATTCAGACTTGTTTGGATGACTTCATCGTAGAGCGGGATATTGCCGGATTTGCGCAGTTCCTGCGTTGTATTGATCAGAATCATGGCCATGGCGTGCCCTTTTACAGAGCGTGTGGCCGGAATAACCTTTGGTTCGAGCAGGCCGGGTGTGCGCGCATAACGAATCAGCATGCGATAAATTGCGCGGGCTTTAGCCAGGCGTTTTTGATCGCCGGTTGCGCGCGCATATGCCGCAAGCGCAATGACGGCAAAAGTTTCTGAAAAAAGATAGCGGCGCTTGCGCAAAGGGCGTCCTGCGCGGGTTACTTCAAAAAACATGCGTCCGTCTTTGTCAAAACAGTGTTTTTCCAGAAATTCCACGCCCTGCCGCGACATTGCCAGCCATTCCGGCCGTTTTTGAACCTGCTCATAAAGCACGGCCATCAGCCAGGCCAGACGCCCCTGGAGCCAGACGGATTTATCCGTATGATAGACCGATCCGTCCCGATCCAGATAATGCAGATAACCGCCGTATTTGTGATCGCGCGCGTGGTTAAGCCAGAACGGCAAAACGTCGTTGAGCAATCCTGAGCGATGCTGGCGCAGTAATTGTTGGATTCTTGACGTATGCACAAAAGTTGTGTAGCAAACCGTTGGAGTCTTGTCAATCGTTGCCGATTTGTTATGATCGCCGGTATGCGAGTAACTTGCAAGCCGGTGCGGCGTTGTCGGAACTGTCTGCTCAATTTGGGCGCGGTTTGCTGGTATTTTGTTCATCCGCGCCGGCAATGGGCCAGGGGGCGTTGCCGCGGTTTTGAAAATGAGACGCTCTATCATGAATTTCGCGCCGCCCAGGATGCGCCGAATGTAAAATCACGCGCACAATTACGGCGGGAGGCTTTTCGCCCGGCCGGATTCGGAACCAGGTCAGGGGCTTTGCGTTTGCGCGATGCGGTTGTTTATCCTGTGCGATGAAACCGGAAAATCCAGCCAAGTCGGAACGCGCGCTTCTGGTGCAGGTTCTTTACGGCGCAATGACAAAGCCGGAAGCCGCCGATTCGCTGGCCGAATTAGAGCGCCTGGCCGATACGGCCGGTGTGAATGTTCTCGGCAGTATTACCCAGCGCCGCGAGAAACCGGATGCCGCTTTTTTCATCGGCCAGGGCAAATTGGCGGAAATTCAGCTGGCCTGTCGTTCTGCCGCCGCCAATCTGTTGATTTTCGATAATGAATTGGCGCCGTTTCAAGTTAATAACCTTGACCTTGCCACAGGCATCAAAGTCATTGACCGGACGGAATTGATTCTACAGATCTTTGCGCGGCGCGCGCGCACGGCGGAAGCCCAGATTCAGGTTGAACTGGCGCAATTGCAGTATTTGGCGTCGCGTATTCCGGTTTCGGCCAGACAAGCGCGTTTTTCCGGCGGCATCGGTATGCGTGGTCCGGGCGAAAGCCCTTTCCAATTGCGGCGCGCGCCGATTCTGAAACGTATTACCATTCTGAAACAGAAGCTGAAGCTCATTCAAAAACGCCGCGCGCTGACCCGGACGCGCCGTCCCTGGCCGGTGATTTGTCTGGTCGGTTACACCAATGCCGGCAAATCAACAATGTTGAATGTAATGGCGGAAGCAGATGCTTATGTTGATGACCGGCTCTTTGCCACACTGGATACCAAAAGCCGGATGATCCGCCTCGCCGACGGACGCGCGGCGATGTTGACCGATACGGTTGGTTTTATCAGGCATCTGCCGCACGGATTGGTTGCTTCGTTCCGCTCGACGCTGGAGGAAATCGGGTTGGCGGATTTTTTGTTGATTGTGGCTGATGCCGGCGCGCGCGCCGTGCATGATCATATTCGGGTGGCGCAGTCAACTTTGGCGGAAATGGGCGCGGCGCAAATTCCGTCCATTCTTGTTTTGAACAAGATTGATCAGCCCGGCGCCGCCGCGCAAATAAACGAACTGCTGCGCGCTTACCCGCAAGCCTTCGCAGTTTCAGCCATTGAGCGCCGCGGTTTGCCGGAGCTTGTGCGGCAGATAACGGAGCTGCTCAAGCCGCCGTCAGGCTTGTTTTAAGAATTAATTATGTTATCCTGTTCCTGAATTAGCGCCGGGGTCTGGGTGGAACAGGAAAGGGTGGGGCGATGATTGCCGTAACTGTCGCGCAGGTTTCACTGTCGAATGTCGGGTTTGTGGTTTTGCTTCAGAGCAGCCTTGACAAACGCGTTCTGCCGATTTTTATCGGCGCAACGGAAGCGCAGGCGATTGCGCTTTTTATGGACAAGGTGCGTGTGCCGCGCCCCATGACGCATGACTTGATTAAAAGTTTGCTGGATAATCTGGAGTGCCGTATGAAGCGTGTGGAAATCCACGACTTGCGCGACAATACTTTTTACGCCAGTCTGGTGCTGGAAACAAACGGCGCGGAGGCGTTGCTGGATGCGCGGCCAAGCGATGCCATTGCGCTGGCTTTACGCGCGGCGGCGCCGATTTTTGTTGATGAAAAAGTAATGGAAGCCGCCGGCATATTTTTGAACGGAGCCGCCGCGCCGGATGCGCAAGGCGGCCATGCCCCGGCCAGGAAACTAACGCCGCGTGATGCGCTCCGGGAGCAGCTGGCCAAGGCTGTGGCCGAGGAGCGCTATGAAGATGCCGCCCGTTTGCGCGACGAACTGAACAAAATGACGCAGGCCAATTGAGTTGCTTTTAATTCACGGAAGGAGCGCCTTCTTCCGCGCCAATCTCTGCGTCCGGCTCTGTTTTTGCGGCGGCTTCCGGGGTTGCTTCCGGCTGAACTTGCGCGGCAGGTGCGGAGTTTTTGGGCAAGGCCGGCAATTCCATGCCTTCTGCGAGCGCCTTGATCTGTTCCGGCGTCAGCGCAACCTGGAAGAGGGCCACTTCGTCAATCACCCCGTTTGGCGCAGTCTCTCCGCGCTCATCTTCTCCAAACCAGAGCGCGCGCGCTTTTTGCATGGATTTTTTGACGCCTTCTTTTTGCGCATATTCATAGCCGTCCAGATAAAAAATATGTTCGTCCGCCTGGTTCCAGGTTACGGCCAGGTGATGCCACTGGCCGCGCCAATCGTCAGGCGTAAATTGGACGCCGGTGGGCATGAACTGCATTTTGCCGGAGTTGTGCCGCAGGAGCATCAGGTTGCTGGAAACATTAAAAATCATTTCGCGCGAGTCGTCGGAGATCTCCCAGCCGGGTTGAAACCAGAAACTGATTGTGCCGTTTTTGCGCCAGTCGGCAAAATATGCGTCTGTTACCGCAAAATGCAGTTTTTCCAACGCGCGCGGCGCGCCGCCCGGCATCCAGTTCATGGGCGACAATCCTGCGCCGGCTGCGACGCGCGATTGCTCGCGTTTTTCCAGTTGCAGTCCGTCGGCCATAAAGGTCATGGCCAGCGCATCCGTTGTTTCCGCAATTAATTCGAGCTTGGCTTCCGGCGGCAGGCCGGCCGGCATAAGCGTCTGCCAATCGGCATCGTGCTTGGCGCCGATTTTGTGGGCGGGAAAATTGTAGGCAAACAGGCAGGCCGCGCGTTTCCAGGTGTTGTCCAGATCAACATAAACAGCCTCGCCTTCCGCGCCGCTTTCGGCGTCACGCAAAAAGAGTTTCAGGTAACCCTGGCCTTTCAGGTAGAGCGAGGCCACAAAACCGGCGGCTTGAATTGTTGTTCCGGCATAGAACGCGCGCTCCACCTTGGTTGATGTCTCGAAGCCTTCGCCGGCGGTCTCGCCTTTGACGGTTATCATGAGCGCATTGGCGCCCTGCCAGGGCGCGTCCGGCGTCAGGGCAATCTCCGCGCTTTTCCGCGCGCTGAACCATTGCGCGTCATCAGCGCCGGATTGGCTGGGCGCAAAGAGGTTCAGGCTTGCGGCTTCGAGCAGCAGGCCGCGCCCGCGTTTGCCTGCCGTCAAACGCGGCTCATCTTTGCCGAGTTCGCGGTTGGCGCTGGAAGCGGGCGATGGGCGCTGGAATTTGGCGGGCAACTCAAATCCGGCCAGAGTTTCCGGACGCAGGCCGTTCTCGAAATCCAAACGCGCAATCATGCTGTGCTCCGGCGCGGTTGGCGCCGCGTCTTCCTGGCCGGTCAACCGGACGGCGCTTATCACAATCAAAAACATTCCGCAGAAAAATATTTTTTTCATGGCTTGCATCATTTGCTCCAACATAATAAAACCTTACTGTTTCTGTGTTTTGAACTGCTTCGGCATAATACATCGAATTGTCATGATAATGCCAGTCAAAAAAAACATGCGCAAACGCGCCGTCAACAAGAAATCTTGTCCGGCGGGTTTGCCCGGCTGGCCGTGTTGCCGGGCGCAAGATTTTACGCCCGGCAATTGGCGGGATTGGCGCTGGCAGTTGCGCAACAGCCGCGCTTTTTGGCCGCCGGCTGCCACGCCGCAGGAGCGCGTGCAATGGCGGCGGCTGGCGCGTCTTTATCCCTGCCGCATCACGCCTTATTATGCTTCGCTGATTGATTGGAACAATTCTGCCGACCCGCTGCGGCGGCAATGTCTGCCGGATTTGCGCGAATTGGCTGATGCCGGCCAGGCGGCGGACGACCCTTTGGGCGAAAAACAGCATATGCCTGTTCCCGGTCTTTTGCGCCGCTATCGCAACAGGGCTTTGGCCATGGTTACAAGCGCCTGCGCCCTGTATTGCCGGCATTGTACGCGCAAAAATTTCTGGCGTTACCGCCGTCCGCAGCCGACGCGCGCCTTTCTGCAAAAGCTGGTGCATGCCGTCGCGCGCTTGCCGGATGTGCGCGAAGTGATTGTTTCCGGCGGTGATCCTCTGTTGCTTGAGGATGAATTGCTCGACTGGTTTCTCGGCGCTTTGCGCGCCGTGCCGCATGTTGAGACGCTGCGCATCGGAACGCGCGTTCCGGTTGTTCTGCCCATGCGCATTACACGCCGGCTCTGTGCGCTGCTGGCGCGGCATCGTCCGCTCTGGATCAATACGCAGTTCAACCATCCGCGCGAAATCACGCCGCAAGCCAGGCGCGCCTGCGACATGTTGCTCAAAGCCGGTCTGCCGGTTTCCAATCAGACCGTGCTCCTGCGCGGAGTGAATGACGATTTCGAGACCCTGGCGGCTTTGAACAACGGCTTGCAACGCATGATGGTGCGCCCTTATTATCTTTTTCAGTGCGATCCGGTTCCGGGTCTTCGCCATTTTCGCACCCCGCTTGCGCAGGGTGTGGCGCTGGCGGATAAACTGCGCGCCGAGCTGGGCGGGCTCTGTGTGCCGCAGTTTGTGATTGATCTGGCGGAGTGTTCCGGCAAACTGCCGCTGCAACCGAATCGCTTTGTGTCGCTCGACAAACACGGCGCAATTTTGCGCGGATTGAACGGGCAAACCATTCTTTATCGCGAACCGTCCCAACCCAACCAGGAGAAAAAACATGATTCGTAAAGCCGAAGCAATGGAAACCGAAACGCGCCATAATGTGCGCGGCGGAGCAGGCGATGTTGTTTTTCAGCATCTTTTCCGGCAAACGGAAATCAAGGCGCGCACCCGTCTGTGCGCGCGCCTGACCTTGCCGCCCGGCGCCGGGATTGGCGCGCATAAGCATGAAGGCGAGGACGAATTGTTTCTGGTAGCGCGCGGCAGCGGCATTCTGGATGACGGCATTACCAGGCAGCGCGTCAAGACCGGGGACGCCATTCTCACCGGCAACGGCGAAACGCATGCCATTCACAATGACGGACAGGAGCCGCTCGAACTGATTGCCATAATCATGCTTTATTAGCCGCCGCAAAAGCCTGATTGACTTTTGCGCGGAACTCGATGTCGGCCAGATAGCGGTAACCGACGCGCGCCATGGCTTCTGCGGCAAGCAGCATCTGCTTGAGCGCGTAGGGCGTGGCGGCGGCTTGACAGAAATCCACGGAATGCGCGGCAATCGCTTTTTGCGCAATGCCGAAATAGATGTGGACGCCCGGCATGGCATGCGAGACATCTCCAAAATCCGTTGATGCGCGTCCGGTGGAAACATTGCGAACGGGATTAAGGCCGAGTTGCTCGGCTTCATCAAGGAAAGCATCATTCAGAAATTGATTGGGCCGGCGTGTCTTGTAAGGTTCAAGCCAGGGCTTGACTTCCACTTGTGTGCCGGTCATGAGCGCCGCGCCGCGGGCGATATCATAAAAGCGTTTGGTCATTGCCGCCAATGTTTTGTCGCTGGGCGAGCGCAGGTAAAACGAGCAGGCGGCTTTGTCCGGAATGATGTTGGGCTTGACGCCGCCGTTATCAACTATGCCGTGAATACGGCTGGATTCCGGCAATTGCTGACGCCAGGCGTTGATGCCGTGGAACATCAACATTACCGCGTCAAGCGCATTGCATCCGCGCTCCGGCGCCGCAGCGGCATGCGCCGCCTTGCCTGTAAAAAAAACCTGAAAGCGGGTAATGGCGCTGCAACCGGCATCCGGTGTCGTGCGGTATGAGGGATGCGCCATGATGGCCGCATCCAATCCGCGCATGGCGCCTTTTTTGAGCAAAACCACCTTGCCGCCAAAAGATTCTTCCGCCGGTGTGCCGAGCACCACCACCGTTCCGCGGCGTTTTTCAGCTTGCAGGGCGCGTGCCAGCGCCACACCCGCCCCCAATGCCGCCGCACAGATCAGGTTATGTCCGCAGCCATGCCCGAGATCAGGCAGGGCGTCATATTCGGCCATAAAACAGAAGACCGGCTTGCCGACGCCGGATTCGGCGCGAAATGCCGTTTGAACGCCTGCGATTGGCGCGCGCACCCGGAAATGCCAGCGTTTCAGCAGCTCCGCCTGCCAGGCGGCGGCCTTGACTTCATGAAAGCCCTGTTCCGGGTTGGTGTGAACGCGCAAAGCCAGCTTTTGCAGGTCGCGCGCATGTTGGCAAATTGTGGCGTGAATGATGGTTTCAGGTTGTTTTTTGGTCATCTTTGTTTCCCTTTCCTGCCGGAGTTTTGAGATTAACTAAAGCCATAAGTCTGCCGCCGGTCAGTTGTTGAAATTGATCGCTGCGCGCATGTGCCTCAGCGCCGGCATGCGCCGCCGCGCCAGAGCCAGGGTGGCCGGTTCAAGAACGGCGTTGAGGGTTGTTGCGTTGGCGCCGGCTTCGGCCAAAATCGAGCCCCAGGGATCAATGATCAGGCTGTGTCCGTATGATGCCACGCCTGTCCGCCGGTTTATCCCGCACTGATTGGGCGCGATGATAAAGGACTGGTTTTCGATTGCCCGGGCGCGCACGAGCGTGTGCCAGTGAGCCTGGCCGGTCTTTTGCGTGAAATTGGCCGGGGCAAAGAACAAGGTTGCGCCGCGCGCCGCATAATAACGGAACAATTCCGGAAAGCGCAGATCATAGCAGATGGACATTCCGCAACGCCAACCTTCGATATCCGCGAGCGCCGGCTGTCGGCCGGCCGTATAAACAGCGCTTTCGCGCACTGTTTGTCCGTTATCCAGCCGCGCTTCAAAGAGATGTATCTTGCGGTAACCGGCGACAAGCCGGCCCTGGCGGTTGAACAACAGGCTGGTATTGTAAAAACGATGGCCGCTTTTTTCAATGATGCTGCCGGCCAAAATCCAGATTGCAAGATGTTTGGCCAATTGCGCAATGTGCTCTGTCAGCGGGCCCGGGATGCGTTCCGCCACGGCGCGACAATTGTTGTCATCGCCGCGCATGGCAAAAACCTCCGGCAGCACTGCCAGATCGCAATCGGCATTTTTGCGCAGGCGCGCCTCAATTTGCGCCAGATTGCGCGCGACATCCGCTCCGGCATTGTTTTGGACCAGAACCAGCCGCAAAGGCTTTTCCGGCAAACTGTTCGTTCTGATTTTCCGGCGCATAAAAGTTTCGTTCAGGTTACAGTTTTCACCAAAGCGCCCTGATTGTTACAAGGATTTTTCGATGGCGCAAGCAGAATCGGAGGAATTTGCTTGCCTGGCCGGTTTGAATCTGCTAACCGATACATGCCATGCGGATTGAATGGAGAGGTGACCGAGTGGCCGAAGGTGTACGACTGGAAATCGTATGTGCCCCAAAAGGGCACCGCGGGTTCAAATCCCGCCCTCTCCGCCAATTTTTAAGCCGGCCGAAGATCCCGCCGTTACGCCTTTGCCAATAAAATTCTGCGCAAAGCGCGCAGGATTTGATTGGCAAATATTTTCAAATCAAAAAATTATCTTGCTTGAAAGCTTGGTTTGTGCCATATTTCCCAATAACGTACAATAACGTAACGGTGTGAGTTTTGCGGGGTTAACCACAATGAATCCGCCAATTGCCGCCAACCTTCCAAAAAAAGAGTCCCGCGTTAGCCAAAAACTTGTCTTTGCGGCGGCATTGTGTTTGATTCTGGTTGCCGGCTTGCTTGGCGCTTGGTGGATAGCCTGGCGCGCTGATCGCGAAATGCGCGCCGGTCTTCTTCAGGAAGCAAATTTGCTGGCGCAGACCATAGATCTGGCGCGGCTTAAGACGCTGACCGGCGCTCCTTCCGATCTCGTTTCTCCTGATTATCAGAGGATCAAGCAGCAAATCACAGCGGCCCGCCGGGCCAATGCGCATTGCCGGTTTATTTACCTCACCGGACGCAAGCCGGACGGACAGATTTTTTATTTCGTTGATAGCGAGCCGGTTGATTCGGTTGATTATTCTCCGCCCGGCGAGGTCTTTGATGAAGCGACTCCGGCGTATTATCGGCTCTTTGAAAATAAAAATGCGTTTGTTGAAGGGCCTGTTTCCGACCGGTGGGGAATATGGGTGTCGGCTCTTACTCCGCTGACTGATCCGGCAACCGGCCTGGTTTTGGCCGTTCTGGGAATGGATATCGAAGCGAATTTATGGCGCTGGGATGTTATGGTGCGCGCCGCGCTGCCGCTTGGATTGATGCTGGTTTTGTTGATTGTTTGCGCCAGTATTTTGATAGATATCCATTATGTCAAGCCGGCGCCCAAACCGGTTTTGCGTCAGCTATTGCCGATATTGGCGGTCATGATGATGGCCATGCTTTGCGGCTTCGGCATATTATTCTGGAAAATTCAGGCAAAACGGCTGGCTGATGCGCTTGCCCGGCAGGAGTCGGAATTACACTGCAACCTGCAAAAAGCGCTCAAAGGCAAAATTTTCGAATTGGTCGAACACCTGCAACCTGTTATCGCCGATGAGAACATGCGGCAGGCTTTGTTCGCGCAAGATGTGGAGTGTCTGCAACAGTTGTATCAACCGGCTTTCGAAAAATGGAAAGAATCAAATCTGCTGACGCATTGTTATTTTCTAAATGCCGAGCGTATCTGTCTGCTGCGTCTGCATAATCCGCAGAAACGCGGCGACAGGATTGAACGCCAGACCGTGCTTGAGGCAGAACGCTCCGGTCGGATGGCATACGGCGCCGAACTTGGCGTCTTGGGATCGTTGGCCATCCGTGTTGTCTGGCCTGTTTTTAAGGAAGGGCGCATTGCCGGTTACGTGGAGTTTGGCGAAGACATCGGCGCGTTGCTGCATGTTCTTGCGCAGTCGTCCGGAATAGAATTGATGGTTGTCTTGCGCAAGACTTTGCTGGACCGCGCAAATTGGGAAGAAGGCGCGCGGCTTTTCCATCGCCGCGAGAACTGGGATTTTCTGCCCGATGATGTGCTGCTCTATTCTTCGCCGGGTTGGGCGCCGAAGGCTTTAAAAATTTTGACGGAAGAACCAACGCGGAAAGGGTTCGCCTGGAACTCCAGATTCTGGGCTTTATCGGAAATACCATTGCAAGATGTTGCCGAACGCAATGTCGGCAGGATTTGGGTGATGCGCGATGTTACCGAGGGAAAAACCGAGTTTGCGCGTCAGATTGGGCTGATCGGCGTGGCAGGAGGAGTTTTGGCGGCGCTGTTGCTTGGCTTTGTCTATGTTCTGCTTCGCCGCACGGATCGGGGGATCCTCCTGCAGCAGGCCGATTTAAGAGCAAGTGAAGAAAAATACCGGCTCTTGATCGAGCATGCTGTTTCCGGCGTTACCTTGAATGAGATTTTGCTGAATGATGCCGGCGAGCCGGTGGACGGCATTTTACT
This sequence comes from uncultured Verrucomicrobiota bacterium, assembly GCA_964565485.1. Taxonomy (GTDB): domain Bacteria; phylum Verrucomicrobiota; class Kiritimatiellia; order JAAZAB01; family JAAZAB01; genus CAZMFH01. Next base: position 15,870 of record CAZMFH010000006.1, read on the forward strand.
GAGCGCCAATTCCGCTTTTGAAACCCATACCGGTCTGCGCGTGGCTGATGTCATCGGTCGGCGCGCGAGCGCAATTTTCCCGGGCAGCGCAAAAACAGCGTTGCTGAAAATTTTTGCCGATGTGGCGCTGACCGGCAAGCCGGCCAGCTTTGAGCATTTCCTGGATCCGCCCGGGCGCTATTATCAGATTAACGCCTACCGTGTTGGTGAGCGACGGTTTGCCGTTATTTTTGCCAATATCACGGAACGCAAACTGGCGGAAAAAGCGCTCCGTGAGAGCGAAGCGCGCGCGCGTGAAACAGCAACACTGCTGAATGCGTTGTTTGACGCAATTTCCGATATCATCGGCATCCAGGATATTAATCACCGCATCATTCGTTACAATGCCGCCGGCTATAAGTTTTTGAAGCTTACTCCCGAACAGGCGCGCGGCAAATGTTGCTATGAACTGATCGGACGCGACAAGCCCTGCGAAGCCTGTGCGACATCCGAGGCTTTGATTACACGCCATCCCGCGCATATCGAAAAGATGCTGCCGGAAAAAGGCGTCTGGCTGGATGTTTCTTCTTATCCGGTTTTGGATGAGCAGGGCGCAGTCAAATATATCATTG
>CAZMFH010000006.1:16490-22083 GCA_964565485.1 uncultured Verrucomicrobiota bacterium
AGCTCCGCGAAAGCGAGCGGCAATTCAAGTCGCTTTTCATGGAATCACCCGTTTCACTGGTGATTTACGACAAAACCACCGGCGCTATTATAGATGCCAACCATACGGCTTATCATTCGTATGGTTTGCAATCTCTGGCTGAGTTGCAAGCGCATATTGAGGAATTCTGGCTTGATTCGCCCTATTCGAAACAAGACGCCATAGAGTGGGTGCGCAAACTGGAACAGCATGGACCGCAAACTTTTGAATGGCTTAATCGCCGCATAACAGGCGAGCTTTTCTGGGAACGTGTCTGTATTAATTTCACGACTATTGCGGGTGTCGAATGTGTGCTGGCCACTGCGATTGACATCACCAAACTCAAGCAGACGGAAATAGCGTTGCGTGAAACCAATCGCCGGCTTGAAGACGCCAAATTTCACGCCAATGCCATGGCTGCAAGAGCGGAAATAGCCAATATTGCCAAAAGCGAGTTTCTGGCCAATATGAGCCACGAAATCCGCACACCGCTTAATGGCGTGATTGGGATGATCAGTCTTTTGCTTGATACCGAATTGGATGCGGAACAGCGGCGTTATGCTGAAATTGTGCGCGCCAGCGGTGAAGCATTGCTTGCGCTGCTCAATAACATTCTCGATTTTTCCAAGATTGAGGCGCAGAAGCTTGAGTTGGAAAAAGTTGACTTCGATTTGGCCGGATTATTGGATGATTTGTGCGCCAATCTGGCGGCGCGCGCGCACGAAAAGGGATTGGAACTGCTCTGTTGCAGCGATCCGGAAGTGCCCATGCTGCTGCGCGGCGATCCGGCGCGCCTGCGGCAGATTATCGTCAATCTGGTTAGTAACGCGCTCAAATTCACCAACCGCGGCGAGGTTGTTGTAAGCGTTGCCCTGGGCAGTGAAAACCAAAATGCGGATTTTGAAATCACTTCGACCGGCGCGCAGGCCGCTCAGCAAGCGCTTGCGGCGCAGGATCAGGAATCCGTTATTTTGCGCTTTTCGGTGCGCGATACCGGCATAGGGATCCCCGCCGATAAACTGGGGATGCTTTTTGAGAAATTCACCCAGTTGGATGCCTCCACAACCCGGCAATATGGCGGAACCGGTTTGGGGCTGGCCATTGCCAAACAACTTGTCGAGCTGATGGATGGAAGGATATGGGCGGAAAGCCGGGAAGGACAAGGCTCCGAATTTTGTTTTACCGTGCGGCTTGGCCGGCAAGCTGCCGGCGCTGCGCCTGCGCATGTCTGCGCCGACCTGCATGGTGTGCGCGCGCTGGTTGTTGATGACAACGCGGCCAGCCGCGAAATGCTGGCCGCGCGATTGAAGTTATGGGGAATGCGCTCCGCAATGGCGTCGGATGGGCCGGCGGCGCTGACGGCGCTTTATGAGGCTTATGATGCTGATGATCCGTTCCGAATCGTTCTGATTGACATGCATATGCCGGGCATGGATGGCGAAAGCCTCGGACGCGCCATCAAGGCCGATAAGCGCCTGAAAGACACCTTCATGCTCATGCTGACTTCCCTGGGAACATGGGGGGAATCCAGGCGTTTCGGAGAAATCGGTTTCCGCGCTTACCTGACCAAGCCGATTCGGCACAGAGAGTTGTTCGATATTTTGGCGGGGCTGTTGTCGCAAGTGCCCGAAGTTGCAAGACCGGATGTGGTTGTGTCGCCTGCGGAAAACGAACGGCCGGGTTCTTTTTCCGGCCAGCGGGCGCGCATTTTGGTCGTGGAGGATAATCTTACCAATCAACAGGTTGTCCTTGGCATCCTCAAGAAACTGGGGCTCAATGCCGATTTGGCGCTCAATGGCGCGGAAGCAATCAAGGCGCTTGCCGGTGTTCCTTATGATCTGGTGTTCATGGATGTGCGCATGCCGGTTATGGATGGCTTGGAGGCCACGCGGAGAATCCGCAATTCTGCTCAAGCCGGCGTAAGCATGTCCGGGGAGTCTGCGCCGGAAAATGCCATCCAAAATCACGACATACCCATTATTGCCATGACCGCCCATGCCTTGCATGACGACTGGAAAAAATGCCTGGCTGCGGGAATGAACGATTATCTTTCCAAACCGACTTCCCCGCATGATATTGTCATGATTCTGGAGCGCTGGCTGCCGAAAGAAAAAAATGAGGTCTGTCGGCAACCGTCCGGTGTTGACGGACAAAACAGTCCGTCAGGTTCGGGGCGTTTGCCGGTTTTCGAGCATGCGGCGATGTTAAAACGTTTGATGGGTGATGAAAGTCTGGCGCGCAAAATCCTGCATGGTTTTCTGGACGATGTTCCGCGCCAGATTGAAGCCTTATATCTTTATCTTGCAAAAAGCGACTCCAAATCCATTGAACTTCAGGCGCATACCCTGAAATGCGCGGCCGGCAATGTCAGCGCGATGGCGCTCAGCGCGGCTGCCGCAGCCGTTGAGCTGGCCGGGAAGGCGGGCGATCTGGCTGTTGCCAAAATTAATGTTGATGCGATCCGGGTTGAGTTTGCCAAATTCAAAATTGCAGTTGCCCGGCAAGAGTCTTCTCAAACCCAACTAAATGCTTGACGAAGAGACGTTTCTAAAGTAGAAAAAGCACATTAAATGTTGGTCAGCAACTCTGCCGGCAAGCTTGACGGAGGATTTTTATGAAAACGCTGATTGTTGAAGATGATTTTACCAGCCGCCTGCTTCTCCAGGAAATCCTGAAAGTCTATGGTCCCTCGCATGTGGCCGTAAATGGGAAGGAAGCCGTTGCGGCCGTGCGTCTGGCGCTGGCGCAAAATGCGCCTTATGATCTCGTTTGCATGGATATCATGATGCCGGAAATGGATGGACAGCAGGCGCTTCGGGAAATACGCGAATTGGAAGAAGCCAAGGGGATTTTGTCGTCAAGCGGCGCCAAAGTTGTCATGATCACGGCTTTAACCGATGTGAAAAATGTCAGCGCTGCCTATCGAAACCTTTGTGACGGATATTTAACCAAACCAATCGAGAAATCTAAATTATTGGAGGAACTGCGCAAACTTAAACTGATCGAGTAAATTTCAAAAGATCAAATTTAAACACTCAAAAGAATTCAGGTTGAAGGGGCGTTATGAATCAATTTGGTAAAAAATTCGTGTTTTTATTGGTTGGCGCATTTGTTTCCAATATCTCCATTATTCAGGCCCAGTCAACGGCAGCGGCGCCGACTCCAACCGCTGTTGCACCGGCGCCCGCGCCGGCGGCGGCCGTGCAAATTGTGGAAATCCCCAAATTAAAGCTCAAACCTTATGGCTATATTAAACTGGACGCCATTTATGATACGCATCGCGTTGCCGCCGGCGATGTGATGTATTACGTTCAGCCTAAACCAAGCAGTGGCAGTGATGATGAATTTCGGATGACTGCCCGTGAAACACGTATTGGTTTGAATCTTAGCGCGGAAGAGATTCATGAAATTACCGCCACCGGTAAGATTGAGGTTGATTTTTATGGCTCCGGCGGCAGCGACAATGCCGCCAACCTGCGCATGCGTCTGGCATACATTGATCTGGCCATGCCGAGCGGATTTTCTGTGCGCGCGGGCCAGGATTGGGAAACTTTTGTTACCATTCTGCCGCGCATCGTCAATTTTTCTTTCCTGGCCGATGCCGGCGCCTTGGGTTTGCGCCGTCCGCAAGTGCGCGCCACGCAGGAAGTAAAATTAACGGATAAAACCAAGCTGATCGCCAAATTGGCGGCTGCTCGCACGATTGGTCAGGATATTGACGGCGGCGGCTATGATGATGGCGTTGACTCCGGGTTGCCCACAATGCAGGGTAACCTGATTCTGGAAAGTCCGCTTTGGACCGAAAAAGCCGCCAAAATAAGCGTTTCCGGACATATCGGACGCGAAACCTGCGATAAAGTTGAAGATGGCGTCGTTGTGGCCAATGACGATAAAAACTATGACACTTGGTCTGTGATTGGATCGCTTTATTTGCCGTTAATAAAAATGGCGACACTACAGGGCACTATCTGGCAGGGCGAAAATCTTGATACCTACTATGGCGGAATAGGGCAGGGCATCAATAAAACCCTCGAAAAATCCATTGCGGCGCACGGCGGGTTCGCCCAGATTCTTTTCGATTTGACCGAAAAGCTTAATCTCAATATCGGATACGGCCTTGATAATCCGGATGGCGGCGACTTGAACGCCAAAGATCGCTCCAAAAACGAGATTATTTTCAGCAGCGTATTTTATAAATTGACGCCGGCCGCTACTTTAGCGTTTGAATATTCCAATATCCGCACATCCTATAAAGCGTCTGCCAAAGCTGAAAACAACCGCTTTCAGGGCGCGCTCAAATATGAATTTTGAAAGTGGCTCTTGAAGCTGGTTCTGAGGAATAAAGGCATGGTTCATATTTCACGCATAGAGGTAACACTTTGATGGGATACAAGGTGAAACAGACATTCCTGTCTGTGTTCTTAACGACTTATCAATAAGACATTACACAGGCAGGAATGCCTGTGCCACCTTCAATTTGCCCAAAAATGTGTTACCTCGAAATGAACCATGCCGGAATAAAACATGCATTTTACGAAAACATTACGCGGCAAATTGCTGACCATCGGGATTTTATTGACCTTTATACCGTTGCTTGCCATAGGGCTGATTGCCTTGTGGCAAAACCGGGTTAATGAAAAAACAGCCTCGCGGGAATCCATGCTTCTGGCCTATGCCGATTTGGATCATCTTCTGGAAGGCGTGTATGCAATGGCGCTGAGCCAACAGGAGGTGCTGGCTCAAAAAATTGACGCCGACCTGAATGTGGCTGCCGACCAATTGCAAACGGCCGGCGGCATTGCTTTGATGGAATCCAAAGCTGTCTGGCAGGCGCAAAACCAAATTAATGGCGCTGTTCGTTCGGTTGAATTGCCGCAAATGATGATCAACAACCGGTTGATTGCGTTTGACGAAAGCTTCCAAGCCGAAGCGCCGATAGTGGATAAAGTCAAAAAATTGACGGGCGCAACGTGCACAATCTTTCAGCGCATGAACGAAGGTGGCGACATGCTGCGTGTGCTGACAAGTGTGGCGCGTTTGGACGGCAAGCGTGCGGTAGGCACTTATATACCGGCTGTTAACCCGGAGGGCGTGCGTAATGCCGTCATCCAAACGGTGCTTGGCGGGCAACGTTATGTTGGTCGCGCATTCGTGGTCAATGCCTGGTATGTAACTGCCTATGAGCCGATATTTGACGCCGCCAAAAATGTGATTGGCATGTTATATGCCGGTGTGCCGGAAGAAAGCGCGCGCAGCCTGCGCGAACAAATCATGAAAATCAAGGTTGGGAAAACAGGATATATTTACGTCCTGGATTCCAAGGGCCATTATGTAATATCTGACAAAGGCACGCGCGACGGCGAATTGATTTGGACGGCCAAAGATGCCAGCGGCCGCTTGTTTATTCAGGATATTATCCGCAAGTCAATTGTCTTGAAGCCCGGCGAAATTGCCGAAGAACGTTATCCGTGGCAAAATCCGGGTGATGCGCAGCCGCGCATGAAAACGATACGGCTGATGTATTTCGCGCCTTGGGACTGGATCATCGGAGCCGGTACTTACGATGAAGAATTTC
>CAZMFH010000006.1:22093-24955 GCA_964565485.1 uncultured Verrucomicrobiota bacterium
GCCATCAAGCAAGTCAATCAGAGCGGCAATTTGATTGTGCTGGGAACGGGTTGCGGGTTTATGGTGCTTTCCATTCTTGTTTGGTATTTTGTGGCGCGCGGATTGACCGGCAAACTGATGTTAATGGCCAAACAAATGACCAACGGTTCGGAGCAGGTGACTTCCGCGTCCGGACAGGTGTCCTCGGCCAGCCAGAGCTTGGCGCAGGGCGCGAGCGAGCAGGCGTCGAGCCTGGAGGAAACTTCATCGTCGCTGGAAGAAATGGCTTCAATGACGCGTCAGAACGCGGATAACGCCAATCAGGCCAATGGCCTCATGCAGGAAGCCAAGGCGACCGTTACCGGAGGCGTTGAAGCCATGACGCGCATGTCCGGCGCCATCGAAAAGATCAAGACATCTGCGGGCGAGACGGCCAAGATCATTAAGACGATTGATGAGATTGCGTTTCAGACCAACCTGCTGGCGTTGAACGCGGCGGTTGAAGCGGCGCGGGCGGGCGAGGCCGGCAAGGGTTTTGCGGTTGTGGCCGAGGAAGTCCGCAATCTGGCGCGGCGCAGCGCGGAAGCGGCGAAAAACACGGCGGATCTGATTGAAGGCGCGCAAAAGAACGCCGATGCCGGCGTCAATGTAACCGCAGAAGTGGCCAAAGCGCTCGGCGCAATTCAGGAAAGCGCGGGCAAGGTGGCGACATTGATTGCGGAAATTGCGGCGGCATCCAAGGAGCAGAGTCAGGGGATAGACCAGATCAATACGGCAGTTTCGGAGATGGACAAGGTTGTGCAGCAAAACGCGGCGAACGCCGAGGAATCGGCGAGCGCTTCGGAAGAGCTGTCCAGTCAGGCGCAGGAATTGAACGCGATGGTGGCGGATTTGACGGCCATTGTAACCGGCTCGGCGCATTCAGCAAACACTGGGCGGGCCGGCGCCCGGCCTGGTGTCGTCCGGCAACCGGCACGTGTTGTTCCGCCGCCTGTTCCCAAGAAGCAATTGGTGGTCAAGTCGGAGGAAGTGATCCCTCTCGATGACCATGAACTGAACAGGTTTTGAGTATGAATTGGAAAATGCTAAGCGAACGCATCCTCGGCGGAGCGCTCATTACGCGCGCGGAGGCTTTGGCCGTGCTGGAGTCATCCGACGATGAATTGCTGGAAGCGCTGCAGGCGGCATTTGTTTTGCGGCGGCATTATTTCGGGCGAGATGTGCGTCTGCACGTTTTGCGCAATGCGCAAAGCGGTCTTTGCAGCGAAGATTGTTCCTATTGCAGCCAATCGGCCGAGTCAACTGCAGATGTTTCGCGTTATGCGATCCAGACGGTGGAAGAAATTGTAGAGGGCGCGCGCGCTGCGCGCGCCCTGCAAGCTCTGCGCTATTGTGTGGTCATCAGCGGGCGTATGCCGCGCGAGCAGGAACTGGAAACGGTTTGTCTTGCGGCGCGCCGGATTAAAAGCGAGGTGCCTATTCAGCTTTGTGTTTCGCTTGGCTTGATCAATGCCGAACAGGCGTGCCGCTTAAAACAAGCCGGAGTTGATCGCTTTAACCATAATCTGGAGACATCGGCGCGGTTTTATCCCTCCATCTGCACGACGCATCGTTATGAAGATCGTGTGGCCACGGCGCGCATTGTCAAACAGGCCGGGCTTGAGCTCTGCTCCGGCGGCATTATCGGCATGGGCGAAACTCTCGCGGATCGTGTGGAACTTGCCTTTGCCTTGCGTGAGGTGGATGCCGACTCCATTCCGGTTAATTTCCTCGATCCGCGCCAAGGCACGGCTCTTGCCGTACGTCGCCGCCCCGGCGCCACGGAAGCTTTGCGCGCTTTAGTCATGTTCCGGCTGGTCAATCCGGAACGCGAACTGAGAATTGCCGGAGGCCGCGAGGCGTGCCTGGGCGCCCTGCAGCCCTTGGCTCTTTATCCGGCCAATTCTCTTTTCACTAATGGTTATTTGACCACCGGCGGCCAGGGTTATCAGGCTGATTTGGCGATGATTGAAGCTGCCGGATTCAAAATAACCGATATCACGCAAGCCTGAGATAACCTTGCTGGAAAGGAGAGTCAACCAATGCTTGTATTGCGTTTGTTGATTGGCGCGGCGCTTGGCGCAGCTTTTGGGCTGGCCTTTCATCGGTTCATCGGGTGCCGGGGCGGTGGGTGTCCGCTCTCCGGCAATCCATGGCTGGCCGTGCTTACCTGGAGTTTGTTTGGCGTTTTGTTTGCCTTCAATTCCCGGTAAACAGACCGGCGCATCGCGCGTTCATTGTCGGCATGGTCCAAATCCGGGTTTGCAGTCCAGCGCCTTGTTAATTGCCGGGCAACCAGCGCTGTTTCAGACGCGTCATGGTGCCGTCTTCTTTCCATTGCGCCAGAAGCTGGTTGACAACCGCAAGCAGTTCGGTGTCGGTCTTTTTTATCCCCCAGGCCATGGGGTCTTTCTCGCCCGGCAAAGGCAGCGCCATCAGGTCCGCTTCGTTTTCCGAGGCCATCCAGAGAATGACCAGTTCATCGTGGATGTAGATATCAATGCTTCGATAGGATAATGCGGCGGCGGCGTCGCGCGGATCCATCCAGGCCACGCTTGCGGCGGTCCGGCAGTATTGTTGCACATAGACATCGGATGTTGTCTTTTTTTGCACTGCGAAATTGACGTTGGCATTGAGAATCTTTGCCGAACTGCCGAAGCGCTCGCGATCCGCCCGGCGGATCAGCGCCATTTTGCCTTGTTGCAGGTGGCTGTCGGTGAAAGCAATGCGGATGCTGCGTTCGGGCGTAATGGTCAGGCCGGACATGATGATATCAATTTTGTCGGCCAGCAGCGCGTCAATTTGCTCATCCCACGGCAATTCAACCAGATAAAGCGGACGCTG
>CAZMFH010000007.1:0-24689 GCA_964565485.1 uncultured Verrucomicrobiota bacterium
TACAGAAAAATACGGCGGTAAGGTATTCTATATTTTTTCCTCAAAAATCGGAGATAACAAAGTAATCATGAACAAGGAAGTCATTGAAGAAATCAAACAGGAAATCCGCCGCTTAAAATAAGCCGAACGGGGAGCATGCAAAATGGATAAAACATTTAAATTCAGATTTGTTAATGAGATTACCGGCGTCTTTGTGCTGCTGGCAATCGCCTTTTTAATTGGCGGGATTTTTCTGGCCGGACGCGCGCAAGGTCTTTTCGAGCCGAAATTTCAACTGCAGACCGTGTTTACCGCAGAAACCGGCGCTTACGGACTCAAAAAAGGATCGGAAATCCGCATTCGCGACACGGTGGCCGGAAACGTCCTCAGCATTCAGCCCACGCCGGAGGGCGCAATCAAGGGTGTCTTTGAGTTAAAGGAAAATTACCATGGTTTTGTGCGCACAAGCTCGGTGGCGGTGGTCAAAAAAACGCTCGTCATCACCGGCGATTCTTTTGTTGAAATTTCGGTCGGCAACCGCAACGATCCCATTCTGCCGGACGGCAGCACAATCGCCTGCACACCGGACAAGGATATTATGCAGCAAGCCCTGATTCTGCTCGAGGAATTGCGCCAGCAGGCCGTGCCGGCCATCGAAGCGGCCAATACGGCTCTTGGAGAAGTGCCGCTGCTCATGACGCAAACCCGCAAAACTCTTCATGAAAGCGAAATATTGCTGCGCGAAGATGTGCCCGGCTTGCTGCTGCAGGCGCAGGAAACCATGCGTTCGACGCAGGTCTTGATTGAAGGGTTGCAGCGCCATTGGCTGCTGCGCAAATACATGGATCTCTCCGAAAGCGGCGCCTTGATTGCTCCCTCCGGATTAACGCTGCCCCAGACCGGCCCGGCGCCGGTTCCGTTGCAAGCAACAGAGGAGGTTACGAAATGAATCCCAAAAAATATGGCAAAAATATCCTGTGCATCCTGCCGGTAATAATGCTGCTCGCGCTGGGGGGCGTCAGCTGCAAAACTCCGCCCAAGCCGGCGCGCATTGATCCTGAAATATTGCGCAGCGGCACGCTCGCCAAAAATATGCTGGCAGCCGGCAAAACCGCGCAAGCCGCGGAATCCTATCAAAAAGCGCTGCGCCGCGCGCGGGAGATTGATCATCCCCAGGCCGTGGCGCAAAACGCCTATAATCTGGCCGTCTGCCTGGCAATGCTCGGCCAATTTGAAACGGCGCATGCGCGCCTGAACGAAGCGCAACTCGAATTCAGGCGGCTGGGCGCCATTCCACCGGAAGTAAAACTGCTCGAAGCGGGCATTTTGCGCGCTGAAGGGCGCGCGCCGGAAGCCCGCCAATTGGTTGCAGAGGAATTGCATCGTCCCAATGATGTTTTCCGCGTTCAATTTCAAATTCTGCTGGCCGGCCTGCTTCTGGAGGCGGATGATGCCGCCGGCGCCGACGCCATTCTCAGAAAAATCAACCTTAAAAAGCTGGCGGAATGCCGGGCGGAAACACGCGCTGAATTTGCGCAGCTTAACGGCACGCGCCAACTTGCCCTGCAAAACTACGCAAACGCCGCCAGGCAATTTGACGACGCAGCCGAATTCTGGCGGATGGCCGGGCGCTTTGCGGAAATGGCTGTCGCGCTTGAAAAAGCGGCGGGCGCCCATGAAGCAGCCGGCGCCATTCAAACCGCCGCCGAGCGTTATTACCGCGCCGCGCGCAGTTTCGCGCAAAGCGGCCAAACCGCGCCGGCGCTCAACATTCTTGAACACGCGCGCGCCTTTGCCCTTCCAAACGGCATGCAACAACAAATGGAACTGCTGCGCCAGGACATTCAGGCGCCGGCGGAAAAATAAACCCGGCCGCTTACGAATTATGCTTGCCGGCCGCTTCGGTTTCCAGCCAGCGCTGCCAAAGACAGAGATTGACCACCGGCCAGAGCAGCATGCCGGAATCAGGATGTGTGGCGGCCGCCAACAAACGGCGCACAGCAGCCGGATCAAAGAGCGAACCGGTCAATGTGGAATTTTCGAGCGCTTCGCGCGCCAGCGGCAGCAGCAGATTGCCGAACCATTCGCGCACCGGCACCGGAAAACTCACTTTCCGCCGCCGCAGAATTTCCGGCGGCACGGAAGCGGCAAAGGCGCGCCGCAGAACAATTTTGGATTCGACCAGATTATTGCGATCAATTTCCTGCACATTAAGCTCACGCCCGGCTTCACGCGCCGCCAATCCCGTCCAATCAATTTTATAGGCATCCGGCAGGCGGAAAAGATATTCGACCAAACGGTGGTCGGTATAAGGAACGCGCCCCTCCACCGAAGCCGCCATAGTGCTGGAATCCACGCGGAAGAGCAAGCCCTCGAAATTAACGCGCGCATGCACCTGCATGTGCTTTTCAAAAGTGGAGCAGCGCCGGAAACGCGCAAACAAGTCCTCGTAATAGGAACACATGGCGTCATCGCCATCCAACTGCCGCAGGCTTTCGCCTGTCAGTAAACCATGTTTCTGGCGGAACGACACCCAGGAATTCAGCAAAAAGAATTGATCGGCATGGCAGGATAGATAGACCCGCCGATAGAGCCGGCGCATGGCCTTGTCCAAAGGGCTCAAGATGACGCCGGCAGCGGGCTCGACATGCCGCGCGCGATCATAATCAAACGCTGAAAAATACGGCATCACATATCCGCCAAAAACTTCATCGGCGCCTTCGCCGCTCAATGCGACCGTAAAATCAGCGCGCAAGGCGCGGGCCAGATGATAAATGGGGATTTCGTTGGGCGTCGAAACCGGCAAACCTTTTTCCCGAACCAGAAATTGCCAGGTTCCGGCATAATCCGAGGGATCAAGATGAATTTCACGGCACCCCATTTTATAAAATTGCCTGGCCATGCGCACAAACGGCCATTCGTTATAGCCTTCCAGATCGTAACCAACGCTGTAGGCATTGAACTTGCCGCCGGAAAGACCGCCGGCCAGCGCCGCGATAACCGAGGAGTCCAGTCCGCCGCTGAGAAACCCGCCCAGCGGCACATCGCTGATCAATTGTTCGCGCACCGCATGTGTCAGCAACGCGCGCGTTTTTTCCGCCGCTGCCGGCAAACCGAGTTGCTCCTTCTCCTCCGGCGCCAGCGCCGGAAAATCCCAATAACGCCGGGGAACCACAGCCGTATCGCCCCGACACGCCAGAATATATTCGCCGGGCAATAGCGCGCACACATCTTGCAGCAAAGTCCGCGCGCCAAGCGTCGTCCGCAGCGTCGTCAGATAATGCGAAACCGCCGGCAAATCCATGACCGGCGCGCAATCCGGAAAACAGAGCATGGCCGCCATGGAAGAAGCAAAACAAAGCCGACCGTTGCGCGCCATATAAAAAAGAGGCTTAACCCCAACCCGGTCGCGGCCCAATAAAAGACGCTGTTGCGCCGGGAAATAAACCGCAAAAGCATACATGCCAACCAGCCGATCCAAGGCATCCGCGCCCCACTCAAGACAGGCCTGTAAAAGCACTTCCGTATCGGAAGCCGTGCTAAAATTTCGGCCAAGCCCGCGAAGTGTTTCGCGCAATTCACGGAAATTATAAATTTCGCCATTAAAGACAAGTGTCGCGCCCGTTTGCCTGTCGCACATCGGCTGACGACCGCTCTCAAGATCAATCACTGCCAGACGCCTGTGTCCCAACGCCACGCCGGGCGCGACAAAACAGCCGGAATCATCCGGCCCGCGCAATTTCATGCGTTCCATTCCGGCCCGCACCGGCTCCACCGCAATGGCGGGATCGCCCGTCAGATTAAATGATCCGATTATGCCGCACATAAGCGACTATGCTTTCCTCGAAGCCGTTAACGCATCAACACCCATTGCACAAACCTGGCGGACAAACTCCCTGACGGAAAAAAGGGCTTCAGCCCTTCGGCGCATGGCGTTGCCGGTTTGCCGGCGCGCTTCCTGATCAGCGACAAATTTTTCCAGCATAGCGCCATATTGCGCCGGGTCATAAGCCGGAACGGCAAAATCCGGCCCGACAATATCGGCGCCAACACTTGCATGATGCTCATCACCGCAACGCATGGCGACAACCGGCAAGCCGCAAACCATGGCCTCAACCACGGATTGCGAACCGCCAAACGGAAATTCGTTGGCATAAACATCAAGCGCTTTCAGGGCGCGGCCGGGTTTGTGCTGGCGCGGCAAAAAGACGGCTTTCCCCAAAACACCGCGTTGCCGAAAATGTTCCATGACCCGAACCGGCCGACCATCGCCGCCTATTCCGGCATACCAGGCGCACGGATATTTTTCCAGCACAGCGCAAAGCACATCACAGCATTCCGGACTTAAGCGCGCTTCCAGATGATTGCTCAGCGTTCCAATCAACACGGCATCCGCCGGTACGCCGAACGAGGCCGGATCAAGCGGCGCGCAGGCGTCGAGCGCTTCGATATCCGTGCCGCGCCGCATCAAAACCTGGCGCCCGGCATCTTCCGGCCAGAGCGCGGATTCGCGCCGCATATTAATCTCGTTATCATAAAGCGTGGCGTATAACCCGGGCAAATAAGCGGTTGCTCCGATATGGATTTGCAACTTCACCGGAACAGGCGCAAGCCGCACCGTCAGCCAATCAAGCGGCATAGCCAGGCCTGACTGCAAAATCAGGATATCAACCCCGTCACGCGCAATCAATCCAGCAAGCTCCTGCGCTGTCTCGACAATGCCGTTCTGCCTGTCGGCAATATGGCAGGGCACATCCAATTCCCGCAACCGGCTCAGGGTATAAGCGGCGCGAACCGGCGTCGGCTGGGAAAAAAAAAGCCGCGGCAGGCGGTCGCTGCGGCAACACATATTTTCGGTAACATACACATTCAGACGGAAGCGGGCGCGCTCCAGGTGTTCGGCAAAATACAAAACACGCCGTGAATACGCCACAGTATGGTCAACCAGGTTCGGCACCACCATGCCAATCGCAATCTGTCCGGCAGGCGGCGGGCGGGAATGCCCATCCGGGGCGCCCGCCACAAGCCGGGCGGTCTGCTCATAAACACCAGCAACGGCGAGCATTTTGCGCTGATCGTATAAAAGCTCCAGATTGAGATTGGTGTCCAGCGCCAGCGCCGTACCAAGCGCCTCCAAACCCAAATTCATTTCACCGGCACGCGCGGCATTGAACCCATATTCATAATAATCATACGGAAGCCGGGCTTCCTGGTCCAGCAGACAGCGCAATTCAAATTTAAGCCAAAAGAGGGGCAACGGCAGCAACTTGAATCTTTTTTCCGCATCCACCAGCAAATCCAGGCCGGCCTGCCCCGCGCCGGCGCGAAACAACGCGGCAACACTGAGGGCAATGCCGTTCCGCGCAACCGCTTCATCGCCGCTGGCGGACATTTGCGCCAAAATATCATGCGTAAGATCGGGACGGTCCCGCAAAATGCCGGTTAATTCCTCCAGATTTTTGGGAAATATCTTCATTAATTGCATTCCCGACCGACCGCTATCGCACAGACCCGGCGAAAAATTTTTTTGTAATCAGCTCTTGTGAAGGAGGAAGATTTTCCAAAACCCGCACAATACGCGGCGCAGCGCGGCCGTTGCCGTAAGGATTTCGGAGCCCGGCTAAACCCCGCCGAAAATCCGGCCTGGTTACGCGCCGAATGGCCAGGAGAATTTGTTCGTGCCGGCAGGGAACATCCACCACGTTCCGGCCATGCTCCCGGCCACGCTGACGATCGCCGATATTGACAACCGGCAACCGGAAACTTGCCGCCTCGATAATGCCGCTTGATGAATTGCCGACCATTGCTTGCGCGAAACGCATGGCGGCAAAATACATGGCCGCGCCCATATTGGCAAACAGCCGAAAATCCGGCCGGCGCCGCAAAACCGCCCGAATCATCGCCTCAACCCGGCGGTGGCCCATATCAACATTCGGCGCAGTGAACACCACAGGCAAACCGCACTCCTCCAGAGCGGAAAGAAACGCGCGCACAGACTGACCAAGGCGCGCGCCGGACAAAGTTTCCGGATGAAAAGTGGCCAGAACAAAACGAGCCGATGGCGGCAGACGCAAAGCGGCCATCAATTCAGCACGCGATAAAACCGGCGTTTCATGGATATTATCCAAACCGGGCGCGCCGGTTACAAAAATACGTTCCGGTTCTTCGCCCATCCGCAACAGCCTGCGCCGACAGCGGGAGGTCGCGACGAAATGCAAATGGCTTAACTTGGAAATTGAATGCCGGAACTGATTGTCCATGGCGCCTTCGGTCAACTCGCCGCCGTGCAAATGAGCCACAGGAATGCAAAAAGGCGCCGCCGCCGCCACGGCGGCATACATTTCAAAACGGTCGCCAAGCGCCATGATAAGATCAGGCCGATGCCGGTGGTATATTTTCGCGAATCCGGCCAAGCCCCGCGCCATCGCCAAGGCGACACCCTCCGCCGTATCGGTTACAGGCGTCATGGGCACACGATGCCGCACCGGAAAACCATCCGCCTGGATTGCCCGGATGCTCATTCCGCCGCGCCGCGTAAGATGATCGGCGGCAACAATCAAGCGCAGGCTCAGATTTTTATTTTCGATAATCCGGCGCAAAACCGGACGATAAATACCATAATCCGAGCGCGCAACCGTAATGACGCCAATGTTTTTGGGTTGTCGTTTCATGTTATGTTCAACAGCCAATCACACGCAAGAACGTGTTTTCGCAAACATCTCCCAGGCAAGCATTGCGCCGGACGGAATATCAACAACCGCGCGGCATCCGAGCAACCCGCCAAGCGCGGCAGGCGACAGACCACTGCCAGGCCGTTTGATTCCAACTGCCGCGCGTTCAAGAATTTCTCCCGCCCTGATCGGCCGAACTGCCACCAGACTGCGCCGGGCAATTCGCGCAATTTCCAGTTCGTTTACATCCGGCAACTTCCGCCCGTTGCCCATTGCCTTTTCCACATTGCGAACAGCCCGCACCATGCCGGCCAATTCCTCCGGCTCCAACGACATCCGATGATCCGGACCAGGAAGATTACGATTCAGTGTGAAATGTTTTTCAATCACCGCCGCGCCAAAAGCCGCCGCGCCGACGGCAATTTCGATGCCGGCGGTATGGTCGGAAAGTCCCGTCAAAACTCCGCATTTCCGCTTTAACGTCCGCATTGCCTTTAAATTAACCGACTCCGGCGGGGCGGGATAGGCCGAAGTGCATTGCAGAAGAATAATTTCACGGGCGCCCGCCGCGCGCACGGTTGCCAAAGCCTGTTCCACTTCCGGCAAATCGGCCATGCCGGTGGAAATAATCAGCGGCTTGCCTTTTTCCGCCACATGCCGCAGCAAAGGCAAATTGGTCAATTCACCGGACCCGATTTTAAACGCATTGACGCCCATGTTCGCCAGATTATCGGCCCACACTTCATCAAAAGGCGTGGAAATAAATTCAATCCCCCATTGCCGGGCCCGCTCAAAAATCCGGCCATGCTCGGCAACGGACAATTCGAGACGCCGCAACATTTCAAACTGGCTCTCCCCTGTATTGGCGCACACTTTTTGATAGTCCGCCTTCGGCGCCGAGAGACCAACCAGATTCGCGGCCGTAAACGACTGAAATTTGACTGCGTCCGCTCCGGCCGCCGCTGCAGCATCCACCAGCAGCAAAGCCTGTTCAACACTGCCGTTATGATTAACACCAGCCTCGGCAATGATATAGCAAGGCGCCAATCTGCCAATGGGCCGGTTATTGATATAAATCCTTTTCATATAAACTCAAAGCGCCGGAACGGCAACGGCCTCATCCGCCTCTTCCGTGCGCGAACGCAAAATCAGATCCGCCAACTTGAGACTCCATTCCGAATCAATATCGAGCGAACGTTCCGGCGGCATCAGATACGCCAAAGCGCCTTTTGGATGCCAGGAATGTTCCTGCAATAAAATATCGGCGCGCGCCACATACAGCGCGCCATTGAGCGCGTAGGCCGGCGGCAGCTCCTGACGGCGGCTGTTCGCCAAATCCGTTTGCAAAAACGGCTTCAGCGCGCCGGCCGCGTCAATTTGACGGGCGAGGAACGGATGATTATCAGACTCCGTTACGCTGACCAGCGCATGGCCGGCAGATGCCAGCATCAGCCTGATGCCGGCATCAATATCTGCGGCCGTCCGCAAGGGCGTGGTCGGTTGCAGCAAGGCAACATAATCCGGTTGATAATTTTCATGCTGCCTCAGCCATTGCAAGGCGTGCAGCGTAACATCTATCGTCGTTGTCGTATCCTGCGCCAGTTCCGCCGGGCGCATAAACGGAACCTCCACGCCCGACCGGCGCGCGCAATCCGCAATTTCCGCGGCATCCGTGCTTAGCATAATGCGCGTCAGCAAGGCGCTGCGCCGCGCGGCAGCGAACGTCCAGCAGATCAGCGGCTGACCGGCAACAAGCCGCATGTTCTTGCGCGGCACACCCTTTGAGCCGCCACGCGCTATGATCAAACCGAGCATATCCGGCTTTTTATTCACAACCTCGCCTCATCCTCCCGTCCGGAACCGGCCTGTTTGCCCAGCATATAAAAAACATCCATGCCATCAATATCAATCAATACATCATCTTCGGTAACCTTTCCGTCCGGCCGTTCCAAAAGCCGTTCACGCGAATTATGCCGAGTCAATTCCAGCGTCATAACCGCCGGATATTTGCCGACCGGCGAACGATGCGAGCGGATGACCCGTGCCGGCAAAGCGGCAATGGCCTTTTCAAGATCATCAACATTGACATAATATTTATGAACTTGCGCCAGGACAAGCTTCATTGTTGCCGGACCGGTCGCGCGCATCAATTTCGGTAAAATTTTTTGCGGACGCATTGCCGGAGCAATAGTTTCCGCAAGTACATAACCGGACACCCCCTCCTCGTTAGACTCAACCGTAACGGGAGTATATATCGGCTGACCGCAATACACCCCGCCGCGGATTGGCGTAGCGTGGCAAACAATCCGGATAAAACCGCGGCTGACCCGCGCCATTTCCCGGATGGCCTGAAGAGGATCAACCAAAAAAGGAAAGAGGTTGTTTTCGAAAACCACATCGAAAGACTCATCTGCAAACGGCAACTTAACTGCGGAACCAACCGTAAACGAAGCCTCCGGATAATAAGCCGAAGCGCGGCGGATATGTTCGGCGCTATAATCCAGGCCGGTATAAGATTGTTTGAAGCCATTCATGCGCAAAACCTCATAGAACGCGCCCACGCCGCAACCAACCTCAAGAAAACGCATGGAATCCGTGGCCACAGACTCAAGATCACGCATAATGTTCACAAAATTACCGCCGCCGGATGATCCGAAAACAGCCGGATACTTAAAACGGCCGTCCTGCTGAAAAACCACTTGCTTGCGCGCGCGCACAAGGTCATAGGAATCCGCCACACAATCGTATTCAAAGGGATTGTTATTTTGATCTGCCTGGCTCGTTTTCATAATCAGTTCCCGGCTTGTTCAAGCATATTAAGCATGGTCCGCATCCGGCAATCCCAGGTATGCTCGGCAAGCACACGTTGCCTCGCCGCCTGAGCTATTTTTTGCCGGGCATGCGGTTCGGCGCGATATTTTGCAATTAAATCGGCCATTTCGTCAAGAGTCCGGAAAAAGATTATTTCCCGGTGCGGCTCAAAAAATTGCTCCAAATCCGCGCGGTAATCGGACAACAAAAAACCGCCGGCCGCAGGGCAGTCAAAAACACGCTGATTGACTGCCGTCTGCAAATGACTGTTCGTCAGATTGAGATTGATGCCGGAACTGTGGTAGACATCCGCCAAATCCCGGCCGTATCCGATCTCACCCGCGAAAACAGACGGCGGCAGCAACCTTAACCAGTCCTCGTTTCCAAACACACGAATTGATTGTACGCTCCGGATCGCAGCAAGACGGTAACGCGCATCCGCCTGAGCGAGCAAATCGCCGACAAAGCGCGCATAACCGGCGCTCCCCCTAAACGTCTCGAAAGCCGGCGGCAGAACGCCGCTGGAACAGGCGGCCTGGACAAGCAAATCTTCAAAAGGCACACAAGGCTGTTGCGCTTTCAGCTCCAAAAATCGTTTCTGCACCAAACGCAATTCGCCGGCGCAAGGCAACTCGCAATCCAGCAAGCGCGCATTGATGCTTCCGACAAAACTGACCTCATCCCCGGAACCAGCCGCAGTCTTGCCGAAAACCCGCGCGTTAACGCCCAACGGCAGATGAAAGCAACGCTTAACCCCACAGGCATCAAAAAAAGCCTTGTATCGCAAATCCCAGCAAAAAACCGTCATTAAATCGGATGCGCCCCAAGCTCTAAAAAAGTCTTCCTGACCAAGCGGCATGTCGAAACAAAACACCAGATAAGGTATGCGCAAATCCTCCCACAAATGCGAACCGACGCCGGTCTCAATAATGCCGGCCAGTCCGTAACTGACAATAAAATCAGGCTGGAACCAGGCAATCCGCTCCATCAATGCGCGCGCCGCTCCGGCCATTTCTTCCGGGCGCTGCGCGGCATAAAACCCCTGCTGCTCCAAGTCCAAAAGCGCGCTGCGGCAGCCGACAGCCGCAAGGGCCTCGGCCAGGTCGTCCATAATAAAAGGGGCAATACGACCGCGGGAACGGATCAGGCAGAATGTGAAAGGCCGGCTCATTAAAAATCATTCCTCTGGCGCAACGCTGCCTCATCGGCTCAAAAAGCCAAACAGACCTCTTTTTACAGTTCTGGGCAAAACACGCGCGATAATGCGCGCGTCAATATTATTCCGCCGCAAAACCGCGCGTATTTCTTCCGGCGCTTTGCCGCGCATCCCCGCCAGCAATGAACGGGCTTGCGCCGTCTGCGCTGCAGCCGATTGATCGTAAACATTTTCGATCAGCGCTTCTGCGCCTGCAATCAGTGTCTCCAGTTGGCGGCTTTGCGAGACCATTTCCCCGCTTTGCTCGGGCGTCAGCAACTCGTCAGGCGAACGCGGCAAGCGTAGATCGCGTTCCAACCCGGCGCGCGCCTCCTGGGCGCGCTGAATGCTGTCGAGCAAAATTTCACGAGCCTGCTGAAATTCGCCCAGCTTGCAAAGAACACGTCCAATCTGCTGACGGATGGTCGCCTGATCAACAGTGGTTCGCACCGAACTTGTATCTTCGAGCGCAAGGGCATAAAAATCCAACGCCATACGCAAAGCGCCCGCTTCCGTCTCCGGCGCCGCCGGCCAATAAACATGCAATTGCCGCATCAAATGCGCCAATGCCGGCGCTTCCCGCCGCTGCTCTTCCGGGCGCTCGCCCAGATCGCGAAACAGCCAGCCCAATTGCAGATAGTAGCGCGCCTGAATGGCGTAATGTTGTTTTAACAACGTCAGCATTTCGTCAAAGACCCGGATGGCCAGAAGATTCAACTTGATGGCCTGTAAAAAAGTCGGTTTTTGTTCGTCAATATCCGCGCCCAACAAGCTGACAATATTGCGATAGACCGCGTTACTGTGCGCGGTCTCACGCAAATGCTGGCGGACACTGGCAAGCGGCATGAGCATATCCTTCAACGGATCGCGAAAATATTTGTAACCGGCGGCAAACAAACAAACCGGACAATGCCAGACAGAATAGCAAGGCGGATGCAGATGCTCGAAGCCGGGCAAATGCCGGAACTGGCGCGGCTGCAAATCCAAATCCTGGCTGTCAAAACAAAAAAGGCGCGGATTTAAACGGTAGTGCATACCGATGGCGCCGCAGATCGGACAAGCCACGGAATACTTCAATAATTCGATGCGCGCATTATTGGCGGCGGGATTGGTCGCATTTTTTGAGAGCGCTTTCATAAGGCCGCCTTCAGAATTCGTTGAGCCTGCCCGAGCAAAGCAAGCCTGATCGGCGCCGTTTAATTGCTGGTTACCGGTTCAAGACGTTCTTCCACGCCAACCAGTTTGGTGATTCTAATCCCAAATGTCTCATTGACAACCACAATATCGCCCTGTCCGATCATTTTGCCGTTGACCATGATATCGGCCGGCTGCCCGGCCAGCCGGTCCAACTCAATGATCGCGCCCGGACCCAATTGCAGAATATCGCGGACTGACGCGCGCGTATTGCCTATTTCGACGTGGATATCAACGGGAATATCGAGCAACATGCCAAGATTAACGTCCTGTGTCGCAGGATCGGCTTCCTTGGGCTGGGGTTTTTCAACCGACGGCAATTCCACGGGACTAACGACAACTTGCTCGGCGGATTCCGCCGCATTTTGCTCTTGCGGCACTGCCGGCGCGGATGCTTCCGCTTGATTTTGATTGTCTACACCCATTGCTTCCCCATCCTTTCTTCATCCATTGCTGAAACTGACCAATATGCTATTTCTTCTTCAATGCCTCGGGCGCGCCTGCCTTCTGCTCCCTGGCAATCCGGTTGACAATACGTACGGCTGTGCGCCGGCGGCTGGCGCACAACATGCCTTTGAAACAAGGTTTGTCTTCCACCAGCACGCTGGCCAATTCGTCCGTCTGCGTTTCGAGGCAAACCACATCACCCGGTTTCAAACGCCCCAACTGACTGGCCAGAATTGTGCCGGAACCAAGTTCGACACGCACATTAAAAGGAACCTTCAGGATCGAACGCAGGGCATCCTGTTTTTCCTGACCGGACTGGGCAACTTTTTCGCGCCGGCCGCTGACGCGCGCCGCCACGCGAGGCAACAACGGCTTGACGACATCAAACGGGTAACAAATGTTCAAAGCGCCGGTGGTATCATTGATGCGCAGGTCAAAAACCGCGCTGAAAACCGGCGTTTCCGGGGCAACAATGCGCACCAATTCCGGATCGCATTCCACAGCGCGCGTTGTCAACTTCAAATCGGCAATACCCGACCAGGCCGCGCGCAATTCCGCCAAAACATAATCAATAAAATTCCCCGCCAACGCCTTTTCGATCATCGTCAATTCGCGGCTTTCCTGAACGCCAGTGCCGCTGCCGCCCAGCAGAATATCCGTCAGGGTCAGAAGCAGCGGCAGATTCATTTCCACAATTATCTCGCCGGGATGCGGCGCAACAGTTGCAATGCTGATGAACGTGGGACTCAAAAGCGACATGATAAATTCGTTGTAAACGATACTGTCAATGCCGATCGGTTTTATGTCCATCTGCGCCTTGAGGCTGGCAAACACGGTCGCCGTCAGACCCCGGGCAAAAGTTTCATGAATCAATTGGATCCCGCGAATATGTTCGCTGGAGATCAGGCGCGGCTTGCGAAAATCATAAGAGGTTACCATCACCTCTCCGGCCTGATCAGCCGGCGGCGCCGACACTGCATTGGCCGGCGCATCGGGCACATTCCCGCTGCGCACAGCCTGCAAAAGAGCATCCACCTCCTGCTGCGAAAGAGTTTTATCCGCCATGCAATACCTCGAGATACCCAAGCCGCTTTTTACTGAAACAGATATTCTGCAAAATAAACGTCGGTAACCGTCCCGGCCATTTTATCCTTAAAATCATCATTCAATTGCGAGATAATATCGTTTTTAAGGATACTGCGGCCTTTGACCCCCTCAAGCGCGTCAAGCGACATTTTACCCGCCACCGTGCCGATCCGGTCGCGCACCATGGCTTCGGATTTTCGGATGATTTCCGCCAAAGCTTCTTCGCTAACCACCAGATGCGGAGCAATTTTGAGCATGCGCGTGCCTTTGGTATCCGTAATATTGACCAAAACATCTTTAATCGGCACAACCACCGGACCGACACTAACGCTCTTGGGCGCGCTCTTCAGCGCGCTCGGGATGGTCATTTTGACAACAAAAAAAGTTACTGCCGCGCTGACTACAATCAAGGCAACGCCAATAATGATCAACGGCAAAACTCCGCTGGATTTGGCGGGCGCGCCTGCGCTTTCTTCGGCGGCATTTGCGGCGCCAGTTTCTTCGGCAGCTGTTTTGGCGGCTTCTTTTTCTTCAGGCATGGGCAACTCCTTTCATTTACGCATTAAACCAAAACATTCTGATCAATTATCATTTCTGTTTGTCGGTTGCGCGCTATGCGCCATTTCGAGAATATGTTGTGTTACTGCTTCTAACGCAGCCTCTTTTTATGCAACAACAGCAAAACCGCCTGGTCAAGCTCCGAGTCCGCCATTCCCTTGATATGCGAATAATCGGAGCAACCTAAGGCCGAAATCCGCGATCCGGGGATACTATAAGTCTTTTGCATATAGCGGTCAAGAGCGATTGCCCGTTCGAACGCAAGCCGCTTGGAAGCGGGAAGATCATCGCCATCGCGGCTGACACAACAAATGATCGTCTCCCATTCGTAGAGATCCATCAAGACCGCGCCAACCGCCTCAATCGCCTGCTGCGCCTCGCCCGTCATGCGCCTTGTGCCGGCTTCAAACAGAATCGGTGTTTGCACAATCACATCCGTCCCGGCATCGGTTACATCCACATTCAAAATGTTGCCTTTCGGGAACCCCTCGCGCCAGAGCAAACCTTTCAGGTAACCGGCCACATCCTGCTTTTGCGCCGAAGAAGCCGGAGGGGTATGCACCGAATCAACACCCAGCCAGCCGGCCTTGATCGTATGCACAAACGGCGACAATCCCAAACCACCCTGCACCCCGAAAGCATTTCTGATTTGACCTATGCCGCGCTGAAATTCAGCGTTCTTTTGCTTGCCCATGCTCAAAACCATTACAAAAAAGGACAGCAGAATGCACCAAAGCGCGGCATACTGCGCAAAATAAGCCGGCGCACCTTCTTCCTGCGGCGCTTCTTTTTTGATCGCCATAACAATTGCTCCTCAAAGCATTAATTCATCAACAGGCTTTCCGGCAAATCCGCGCGACTGGGATGATAACCGACAAACAGAACTTCCAGATGATCGCCCGGCATATCGTTCTCATTTTGCGCCCCGCCAGGAGGCAGAATCTTGACCCCCAGCGAACAGCGCTCTTCCGTCATTGCGCCTATTTTTAAAAAATATTCCCGAACATTCCATGAACGTTCCATGGCCAGATTCCAGACCGTTTGCTGCGAACCGCCGGGCACCGGAGTCTGCAAGGGCAGGACATGGACAATCCTGATTTCGTTGTCCAGGGAAACAATGACATCAGCAATGGCATCCAACAGCCATTCCTTGCCCGTGATAACCTCCGTTGCGCCATCATTGAAAAGCGCGGCAGCGGAAATGCGCAACGAAAGCCCGTTGCGCAGCATCATCAACATAACGCTTTTATCGGTATTACCCACAACCAACCGGGAAAAACGTTTATCAAAAAGCGTTCTGGTAAAACGCTGTTTGGAAAGCGATTCTCGCTGCTGATTGACAAATCCGGATTGTTCCGCAATATGTTTTAAAACAGCAACCGGCGCATCGCCGCCCTGGCTTTCAGGAATATGACGAACGCCCAACGCGCCTTTCAACACATTCAAAACATTCATAAGCTGAGCCCTGTCCGGGTCGGAAAAGGCAATCAGCATGACAAAGAACGTTACCAAGAGCGACACGCAATCGCCGAACGAAACCATCCACATCGGGCAACCGGCATCTTTGGGCGCTTGAGTCTTACGCATACGCCGTTCCCCGTTTTTTTAAGTTGTTGGCTCGGTCCGTAAATCCGGCGGCAGAAAACTGCTCAATTTGGCTTCAACCACACGCGGACTATTGCCTTCCTGAATGGAAAGAATGCCCTCCATTGTCATTATTTTGAGCGCTGTCTCCTCGTTGGAACGTTGCTCCAGTTTGCCGGCGATCGGCAAAGCAATGACATTGGCAACCATTGCGCCATACAATGTGGTGATCAAGGCCACAGACATGCCGGCGCCGATGGCGCTTGGATCGGTCATATTGCGCAACATCTGCACCAGGCCCACCAGGGTTCCGATCATGCCGTAGGCCGGCGCATAATTCGCAATCGCCTTGAAAATCCCCTGCCCGACAATATGGCGTTCACGCATCGAATTAATATCCTCTTCCAATACGCGCCGGATCACTTCCGCCGTATTGCCGTCAATGGCCAGCTGAAAACCTTTGCGCATAAAAGAATCTTCCACCTGATCAATGTCGCTTTCGAGTGCCAGAATGCCGTCACGCCGGGCGCGCACGGCGAATCCGGATATTGTGGCCAGTAATTTGGCGTAGTCATGCGACTGCCCCATAAACGCCTTGCGGACAACCTTCATGGTCGCCATGATTTTGGGAAGCGGATAATGCATCAAGGTCGAAGCGATGGCACCGCCGATTGTGATCATCAATGAGGGGTAATTGATAAAGCCGGCGCCGCCACCCATGGCAATTGAAACAATAATAAAAACCCAGCCCAGCAAAATGCCTACAGTAGTGCCTATGTCCACGACGCGACCCCCTTCTCCGGCGTCTCATGCGCGGCAGGCATACGCGCCTCGCATTGCCGGCGATAGACCATAACAAGCGCGGCAATCGCCTCCGGCTTTTCCTTGACATAGTAGCGGTGCCCGTTGGTCAGTGTAATCTGGGTATCCGGATTGCCTTCCACGGTTTCAATCAAGTCGGCATTGATATAACGCTTGTTATCATGCAGATCCGTAACCGCAATCATGATGCGCCCCCAAAAGCAAAACATGCGCCGACAGACATGAATATTCTGCTTGCAAAAGGATACTTTTGCAAGCAGAATATCATTTCAAGCTCGCCCCTTACGGTTAATTATCGTTTCAGCATCAGCAATTCCTGAAGCATGCTGTCGCCGGTGGTAATGGAACGCGAATTGGCCTGGAACCCGCGTTCCGTCAGGATCATTTCCGTGAATTCCTGCGAAAGATCAACGTTGGAGCTTTCCAGATAACCTTGATACAAAACACCTGTGCCGTCAATACCGCCCTGGTAAGCCATGGAATTAACATCCGCCGCCGTGGTGAAACTGAACAGGTTTGAACCTTCGCTCTTTAAGCCGTTGTTGTTTGCAAACTGCGCCAGACCAATCTGCCAGGTGTCAAGAACAGCGCCGCCTTGATCATAACAGGTCAGAGTGCCGTTTTCGGCAACTGAATAAGAAACCGTTTCTTTTGGAATGACAATCGTTTCCATAGTGGATACATCCACACCGCCTGCGGCAATCGGATCGGGTGAATGCACACCGCGCAGGCGCATACCGCTCGAATTAAGCAGATTGAATGAACCATCCGCCGCTGTGCTGTCAAGGTCATGGACAAAATCGCCCGCCCGCGTGTAAAACACATTGCCGCTGGCATCCGATACCGCAAAGAAACCCTTGCCGGCAATCGCCAGGTTGGAAGCCATACCAGTCTGCATGACAACGCCATCAGAAAAGTTGCGCGTAATTCCGCCCATCTGCACGCCTAATCCGATTTGTTGTCCGGTTGTTCCGAGCGCCGGCGCGCGAATGGTTGTAATCAGCTGTTCGCGAAAAGTAACTTCGCTTTGCTTATAGCCAATCGTATTAATATTGGCGACATCATTGGCAATCACGTCCAT
Organism: uncultured Verrucomicrobiota bacterium; assembly: GCA_964565485.1. Taxonomy (GTDB): domain Bacteria; phylum Verrucomicrobiota; class Kiritimatiellia; order JAAZAB01; family JAAZAB01; genus CAZMFH01. The sequence goes on from CAZMFH010000007.1 coordinate 17,429, forward strand.
ACGCTGCGCGTGAGTGCGCAATCCCGATACTCCGCTCCACAATGTCCTTAGCATGATCTTTCCTCCTTGATATTAGTTGCCGACTTCCTTGTTTGCTAACGGCTTATTCCTGCTCCTGCTGTTCCTCCTGTGCCTGTTCTCCGCCTTTCGATATGCTCAAAATGCCTTTGGCCGCATAAAGCTGGTCGCCGACATCAAAGAACATCTCGCCTTCGTACCAGCCAACCGAATTCAATGTGCCGCTGACACTCGTGCCGTCCACAAAATTCAATGTAACTTCCTGGCCGGAAAGCAGACCGGCAAGACCTAACGTCAAATCGCGATGCAGAGCTTCAGTCTGTTGGTTTAAATTCTGCATTTGCTCCAAAGCGCTGAATTGCGCCAATTGGGCGATCATCTCCGTGTTATCCATTGGATTCAGCGGATCCTGGCTTTGCATCTGCAGGAGCAACAACTTCAGAAACTCCTCCTTGCCCAATTCGCCGCCCGGCTTGCCTGTTACCGGCTCATTACTACTATCTTGCAAGGCCGTGGCGCTGATTTGATCCATACTTTCGATAGTCGGCATACTCTGTTCCTTTCCTTTATGCAATGGCCCAAAAACGTCCGCCCGGCACGGCAACCGGAGTCGGAGCCGCAGGCGCGCTTTCCGCAGACGCGGAAGATTTGCCGCCGGATTGCCAGTGCGCATCATTCTCGTCTTCGGCGCGCTGCCAATCCAAATGATCCTGGCGTTCTTGGTTCCGCCCGCCATTTCCAGTGCCTACTTCAAACCGCGTCATGTTATATCCCTCCTGCGCCAAAGTGGCCCTTACATCCGCCTCCTGACGCTGTAGCAAATTACATGCCGTGGGATTTTCCGCCTGCATTATGACGGAAACTCCGTTGCCGGTATCACGGCAACTCAGGATCACACGCCCTAAATCGCCCGGAATCAGGGTAACAGTCATTTGTTTCAAATCACCCCTGATCAGCGTTGCAGCGTGCCGGCCAATATTGCCGGCAAACTCCTGAATGCTCTCGAATTTCTGCAAAACAGCGCCGGACTGGGCGACAGAGTGCGCGGCGGCGCTGCGTTGCAAAACCATTCCATCCGCAGACGCTCCAGGTTGTTCCATCGGATTCGCGCTGGCAGTTATTGCCGGTTCACGGAACATTTCGCCGCCGCGTTCAAATAATGAACGGCTGAAAGAATTCTGTCGGGAAGTTCCGTCCTGACCTGTTTCACCACTCCAGGCCTCGCCTTTTGGTTCACGTTCCACAGATGCAACGGCTTGATTGCTTGCCGGCACAGCCGGTTTATCAGTCGCCGGCGCTTGCGGCTGTTCACGCACTGCGGAAGCAAATTGTTCCGGCGCGCCGGAATTTATCGCGCGCACAACTTTTGCCGCCGTTTCAGCGGAGGCAGTCTGTTGTTCGCCCAAAACTTGCGGATTCTGTTCGGGTTTGGGAATTTCCGGCCGGATGGTTGCCGGAGCATTGAACTCAGGAAACGTTTTCGCATTGACTTCCTGTCCGGCAGAAACAAGCTTAGCATTAGACGCAGCTTCGGAATGCACAACGTTTGTTCCAAACGATACCGGAACAGAACCTGATTCCTGATTCCTGATAAAATCGCCCTTCAATATCGGCTCACCCAACCCACCTTCCTTGAGCTGCTGCCCGGCAGACGGCGCCGGAGTTATCGGAAATTCCACAGGCATACGAGCGTTATTTGCACGAACAGGATTTTCAGCAACGTCTTCCGCCAAAGCCGGGGTGGAAGATGGTCTTTCAGGCGGCAATCCGGCCGCATCAATACTCCGCCCTGGCGTTACTGGCGCAGTTTCTTTCGGCAATTCAACCGACAGCGGCTTCACACTGGCGGCGACATCAATCTGATTGCCTGCGGATTTCGAAGCGGAAGCTTCCGGTGTAATTGCCGCTTGAACTGCTCCAGAATCTACCGCTTGACTAAGCACAGCAGCCGATTCCGCAGCGGCTACGGCAGGCGTTTCCGAAGCAACCGCCGGCTGCTGCCCAACTTCCGCGCCAGAAACGCCAAGTCCATCCATTAAAATCCTGCCGGGCAGCAATAAATCCCCGGCATTAATATCCGCCGGGGCAGATTCTGCCGCATCGTCAAAATTAGCGGCGCCAACATCAGGCGATACAGAAACATTTATAACAGGCTCAACATCAGGTAAAGTCCAGGTCGGCATGCAGGTTGCGAAGATCGTGTTTAATGACGTGTTTTCACTATCGCCCTGAGCAACGTCAATTTCAACCTTACATTCTTTTGTTTTTGGCCCTTTCTCACCACCCTCTGCAGTGTCTCCGTTGGAAGAAGAAATATTGCTGTTCAATACCCCGAGAAATTCGCCATTTTCAGGACTTTGCGCGCCTTTTGCCGGCGCTTCTGCGGAACAAGCCGAAGATAATATCACCATTATTGGATTGGCCATAAACTTACTCCGTTGCCTCGGGTTGTTTTTCAACCGTTAAAGTTCTGATCGTTTCCACCCATTCCGCAGCCGCAGCCAAATTGGTCCCGCCCGATTGAACCGTTGCATCCATAATCGCTGCTACAGCTCTGTCCGCCATCATCCCCAAAACAGCAGCCGCATGTTTGCGGTCGCCTTCCCTTAGCAAATTGGATGCCAGAGTCGGATCCATTTTGGCATACATATCCGCCAGGCGCCGCAAATTGAGCTGTTGTTCGGCTTTAACCTCGAAAATGCGCTTTTCAAATTCGTTTTGCAAAGCCTCTATTTCCACTTTGACGGCCTCTTTGAGCTTGATGCTTTCCTCGCGCAAATCAAGTTCGGCGCGGCGCGCGTCGAGCACAGCCCGTTCTGTTTGAAAAGCCTTGACGATTTCGTCAAAACTCCGGCGATCAACTTCAGACAATGGCGCAACACTGCCTTCCACGACGATGTTACTCGCCACCGCTTCAACCGCAACCGGTTCAACTGCATCCCGGAACGGGATTTTACCGGTTTGAATTGTGAAAATTAAAACATTTAAAAGCACCGCGCAAACCACACAAAGTGCAAGAAATGCCGCTTTCATGCTGTTTTCCTCCATCAGACGATATCCGCCATATGCTCCCGCAAACGGGCATGATTAATCCGCGCATATTCGTCCATTTCCTTTTGTTCATCCCGCCGTTCTTCATCCTGCCAGCGCACACGTTCTATCTCGCGCAAGCGTTCGAGCGCCTTGCGTTCACGCATGGCCTCATGCAATTTGCGCCTGCATTCCTCCATTTTCACTTCCAGACCCGCCACTTTCCGGCTTTGGTCGGCAACTGCATGCTGTAAACGCTCAACATATTTCAGATGTGTTGATACTTTATGTTGCGGAACACATGTTCCGCGTAAATTTTTCATTTCGGCGATGTGGCGCTTCAGCTCACCGGTCAAAAGCATTGTTTCCCGCCGGGCCTTTTCCAAAGCCTGCACGGCATCAGCCAGTTTGATTGCCGCCGTGTTTTCGAGCGCCTCGCGGCTATTCAGGAGCGATTGCAAGGTGAAACTGAAACGCTTCATTCCAGAACTTTCCTCAATTGTTTCAGCGTACTCTCCATGTTCTCCCGGACTTTCAAATCCTGCTGAAGAAAACCACGAATAGCATCTATCTTGCGAACGGCTTCGTCTATTTTCGGATTGGAACCGGATACATAGGCGCCAATACTGATAATATCCTCGGCTTTGGCATAAACCGCCAGAATCGAGCGAAGCTTGGCGGCCAGGTCATGATGAGCACGGTCAATCAGGTCGCTCATCAAACGGCTGATGCTGACCTGCACATCAATGGCCGGATAATGATTCATGGCCGCCAGACGGCGGGAAAGCACAATATGCCCGTCCAGAATCGCCCGCACCGAATCGGCAATCGGATCATTCATGTCATCGGCTTCAACCAATACGGTAAAGAAAGCCGTAATACTGCCTTTGGCCGACGAACCCGAACGCTCAAGCAAGCGCGCCAAAAGTCCAAATACGCTTGGCGGATAACCCTTGGTTGTCGGCGGTTCACCCACAGAAAGACCGATTTCTCTTTGCGCCATCGCGCAGCGGGTAACGGAATCCATCAAAAGCAAAACATTCTCGCCCTGTTCCCGAAAATATTCGGCAATCGCCATGGCGGTGGAAGCGCCTTTGATCCGTAAAACCGGCGATTCATCCGAAGTAACCGCAACCACCACCGATTTTTTCAAACCCTCCGGACCGAGATTCTTTTCGACAAAGTCGCGCACTTCGCGTCCGCGTTCGCCCACCAGCGCGATCACGTTGACCGTGGCGCAGGAATTGCGCGCCAGACTTCCGACCAATACGCTCTTCCCAACGCCGCTCCCGGCAAAAATGCCCACGCGCTGCCCCTGGGCGGTAGTCAACAAACCGTCAATGGCCCGCACGCCGGTAGTAAAAATTTTTTGGAGCCTCGCGCGTTGCATGGGGGGGGGCGCCAGACAGTCAATGGCCACCGGTGTAAGATCGCGCAACGGCGCGCCGCCGTCAATCGGTCTGCCCAGTCCGTCGAGTACCCGTCCAATCAGGCTGTAACCGGCGCCGACTTTCATGCGTTCGCCAGGAAGCACACGCTCGCCGGGGCGTATTCCGCCCAGCCGCTCCACGGGCATAAGCATAACATGCTGATCACGAAATCCAACCACTTCGCAGGGAATTTTCCGCGCTGCGCCGGCGGAGCCAGTTTCAATCCAGACCATATCGCCTATGGAAACGCACGGGCCAACCGACTTGACCATCATTCCCGTAACCTCGAAGACGCGCCCTTCCTGCCGCACAAAGGCCTCATTTTCAAGACCCCGACACAGATTGTCAAGGCGCTGTGGAAGCTGGGGTTGCATTGGCATGTTTCAGACGCTCCTCAAGTTTTTCGCTCAGCAAAGCCAGGCGCTCCTTCAAGCGGGCGTCAAATATGCCGTTGCGAGTCTCAATCACAAGATCCCCCGCCGCCAGGCCCGGATCCGCCGTCAATTCCACTTGTTCGGAAAAGGCCGGGCCAAAACCATTAACATCCCGCAAGATGCCCGCGCGCGCCTCTGCCGGACTGACGCGGATACGCGCTCCGCGCAAATCGGCAATCGGCTGAAGCGTTTCATGAATCAGAGCGGCAAGCATTGCGCGGTCCGGAAGCTGGTGGCGCAACACCACCTCGGCCAGCTTCAAACCCATTTCCACAACTTTGGTTTCAACCTCCTGCTGCAAGCCGCGCATAAATGCTTCAATTCTGTTGCCGCAGCGCTGGCAAAGCTCCTGTTGCTTACAACGCATTTGCTCCGCCTCGCGCAGCTTGCGTTCGGCCGTCTCCGCTCGGGTTCGCGCCAACTCGCGCTCGCGATCTTCCTTTTGTTGCGCCGCATCGCGGTTGCCGGCGCATACGGCCGTCAAACGCACGGCGCCACGCGTCATCACAATTGTTTTACACGAAGTCATCCGCAGCTCCGGTGCTTAATTTGCCTTCCGCCTCCAGCGTTCTGATAATGCCGACAATTTCCTTTTGTTTGGCCTCAACTTCCGAACGCCGCACTTTCTGGGAAAACTGCATGTCCTCCTGCAAAGCCGTCGCCGCCCGCTTGGACATGTTCTGGAAAAATTTCTGTTTTACGTCCAGATTGGTATTGCGCAGAGCCACCGACAACACGGCTGTGTCTATTTCCTGAAGAATCCGGCGGATAGCAGCATCGCTCAAGCGCACAATATCCTCAAAGGTAAAGAGCATGTCGCGCAATTCCGAGGCAATCGCCTCGGATTTTTCCTGAATTGCGCTTAACAAATCCTCCTCCACCGATTTTTTGGCATGCTGCAGCATGGCGGCAATCTGGGAAAGCGGATTGGCATTGTCGGAAGTTTTGGCAATCTTGGGGCCGGATGCCAGCTTGGCATTCAACAGCGATTCAATGCGCGCAACAACATCTTCCGAGGGCTGCGCGGCCGTACACATATAAATCATAACCTTGCGCCGTACATCGCTGGGCATCAAATCCATTGTATCGGCAATCAGTTTTGCCGGCAGATACCTGAAAACAATGGCGATAATACCGGGCTGCTCTCTCGCCAGCATGGTCGCCAATTGTTCCGGACCGAGTTCAACCAGTTTTGAAAAAGAAAGTTTTTTGGCCGGTTCATTGCCCTCCATGAGCGCGGCGGCTTTTTTTTCGCCAACCGCCTGGACCAGCAACGTATTGGCGAGGTGATCATCCCCCTGAATCGCCAGATAAAACCCCTGGATTTCGCGCAAACATTCCGCCAGTGTTTTGTCGCGCACCGGACCTGGCACCACGCCCAGAGTGCGCAACGCATTGGTAACGCGCACCATCAAGCGGCTGTCAAGCTGCTGAACAATGGAAGCCGCCACTTTTTGATCCATGCTGGCCAGTAAAATCGCCACTTTTTCATCCGAAGATAGCTCCTGTTTCAGAGCCAGAGTGCTGTCCATATTTCACACCTTCCATGCTTGCCGTAATTATCTTCCGAAACAGCTGCGCGCAACACGCTTACGAACCGGATACACTCTTGATCCAGGCCGCAATCGCCTTGGGATTCTGCTCGGCAACCGCATTGAGTTCATTAATATCCAAACCCATCGCGCCGGTTTCCCGATAGGCGCCAACACCCGGCGTAAATTCCCGCCCAGCCGCCGCAGACGGCAGCAAAGTGCCAACTTCCTCCTGGCGCACTTCCATTGACCTTGTTACCCGCCGCCCGATCATCAGCGCGATAATCAAAGCCAGTGCCCACATAACGCCGGTTTTGATCACCTGCCACTCGGGCATAATCCGTTGCAAAGCGGTTGTTTGCACCGGCGCAACGGGCGCAACAGACGGAAAATCCATTTCAACCACCGAAATGCTGTCCTTGCGTTTGGCAGTATCCGTAAAGCCGACGGCATTTTTGATAACTTGTTCGATTTTGGCGATTTCTTCGGCGCTGCGCGCTGTCTCGCCTTTCGCAAGGCAAACGGAAACCGATAAAGTAACAATCTGGCCGCCTTTAAAAACAATCTGTTCAACTTCGGACGGAATGGCATACTCCGTGCGAATATTTTCTTTTTTGCTTTTGTTCAAACTGGCGCTACTGTCCACTGTGCCTTCTCCGGGATTGCCGACGGGAATATTGGCCACCACTCCAGCAACATTGCCGGCCTGCACACCGGGAGAACTCGTGTTTTCAGACTCGATCATTTCCGTTTTAACCACTTTATTCTGGGAATCATAACGTTCCTTGCGCTGTTCACGCTTGCTGAAATCCATCGT
>CAZMFH010000008.1:0-10181 GCA_964565485.1 uncultured Verrucomicrobiota bacterium
CATTCTGCTCAGGCAGACAATGAATTGGTCGGCGGCGAATCGGCCGACAACGTCTATTTCCCGTACGCATTCCCTGATCAGGCCGTGAACGGTTGCCAGGAGCATATGTCCGGAATTAACGCCGCAAGTTGCCACAAAACGGGCGTAGTTGTCTATCACCATCAAAATTAACGTCAGCGATGACTGAAATGTGCGCGCGCGCGCTGTTTCCATGCGATATCTTTCGATAAAAGCGTTGTATTTGAGCGCTTGGCTTGGTTCGTCAATCACATTCAGGCTGTGGCTTAAATTCAAAAGCTCAAATCTTTCCCTTTGCTGCCCGATGAGGAGGGCGACAATTTGCAGCTGGCGTCTTTCCTCATCCGAAAACTCCGGCGGAGTATTACGGTCGCAATGCAGATATCCAATCACACGCTGTCTTTGGATGATCGGAACCAGGCAGACCGATTGAAAGTCATGTTCCAATTTTAACAAAGAATAGCGCGGATCATCGGGGGCGAGATTGTTGAGCACCACATGTTCATGTTTATTAAGTATTTGCTGATGGAGTTCATTGTCAAGGTCGCGGCTGAATTGCTTGATGAATGAATAACTGATATTGCGCGCATTGCGGATAATCAGTTGGTTCGTGTTGAGGTCAACCGCAAGCACGGCTATGGATTGATGCGGGATAAATGTGCGCATGTGTTCCATAAACACATGCGTAACTTCTTCGACAGTTAGCGTCTCGCCCAGTTCCAGGCTGATCTTGATCAGCCATTCCGTAAAAGGCATGTTATTTTCCGCTTGCATATTGGAACTCATGGAGTGCCATATCCTTGTTTGAAAATATACTTGTTTTTTGGGGATAGTCAAGTTTAAATGATGCCCATGTCGAGCCGCAAACATTTGAAAAGCGATCCGTCCGTTGATTCTGACGCGCGCCTGCTCGTGCGCCGCGCTTTGCGCGAAGATCTTGGGTCGGGCGATAAAACCACTCTGGCGCTGGCGTCGCGCTCCTGCCAAGTCCATGCGCGGATTATTGCGCGCCATGATTGTGTGGTTTGCGGCGCAAAGCTGGCCGCGCTGATCTTTCGGCAGCTTGACCGCGCTGTTTGTTGCCGTGTTGTAAAGCCGGATGGCAGCCGTGTCCGGGCTGGTCAGGCGGTTTTGCGGATAACAGGCAGGGCGGATTCCATTCTGGCCGGAGAAAGAACGGCCTTGAATTTTATGCAGCGTTTGACGGGGATTGCAACCATTACCGCCCGGTTTGTCCGCTTGGCGCGCCCTTATGGCGTGTCTATTCTGGATACGCGCAAAACCACGCCCGGTTTGCGGCGTCTGGAAAAATATGCTGTGCTTTGCGGTGGCGGAGAAAATCATCGTTTTGGGCTTTATGACCGTATCTTGATCAAGGATAATCATCGGCGACTTTTGGGCAAAGGCGGCCTGGCGGATGCTGTGCGTATTGCGCGGCAGCGTTATCCGGGGGTGTTGATTGAAGTGGAAGTTGAAACCGAGGCGCAGATCCGCGATGTTTTACGGGCCGCTCCCGACTGGGTATTGCTGGATAACATGCCGCTGCCGCGTTTGCGCCGGTGCGTTCGTTTGCTTGGCTCCGGTTGCCGGGTTGAAGCTTCCGGCGGGATTGACTTGCGCCGCGTGCGCGCCGTGGCCGCCACCGGAGTAAATGCCATCTCATTGGGCTGTTTGACGCATTCCGCGCCGGCCGCCGATTTGTCGCTGGAGTTTGCGTCCGTGAAATCCGGCGGCAAACGCGCTGGTCATGTTGCTCGGCAGTTTTGATGATGGCGCAAATAGCGCGGCAATCTTCCCGCCCGGAGGGGTCAAAATTAGAATTGTTGCGCGATGCAGTTCATGGTGTTGAGGCATGAATATAAAAACTGTCATGGTTGTTGATATCGGCAATACAAGCGTGTCTTTTGCCTGCGCACGTGCCGGGCGTATTTTCGGCGTTACCCGGATGGCAACGGCTGTTGCCGATGCGCTGTCATTGCGTCGTGTGCTGGCGCCGTATGCGCGCAAACATTTTTGTCGGGACGCAATTGTTTGTTCGGTTGTGCCGCGGGTAACATCCGTCTGGATGGCTGAGTTGCAACGTCTGACCGGCCGCGCGCCGATGCAGGTGCATGCGGGTCTCAGGTTGGGGGTTGAACTTGATTATCCGCGTCCCGCGACGATTGGCGCCGACCGTCTGGCCAATGCCTGCGGCGCGGCGCATCTTTACGGGTCGCCGGTGATTGTCGCCGATTTCGGGACGGCGCTGACTTTTGATATTGTTGTGCGGAATAGTTATGTGGGCGGAATTATTGTGCCTGGCTTGCCGTTGATGAGCGACTATCTTGCCGAAAAAACAGCCCTGCTGCCGAAATTGCGTTTGGATCGCTGCCGGAGCGGGGTTGGGGTGATCGGCAGGAGTACGCGCCAGGCCATGGCCATCGGCGCGCGTCTCGGATACCAGGGGATGGTGCGCGAAATTTTCTCGCGTTTGCGCCGGGAAATCAAAGCGCGGAAAATCCGGTTTTGTGCAACAGGCGGTTATGCCGGTTGGGCGCTTGCCGGTTGCGGACTCGCGGTGCATATTAATCCGACGCTGACGCTTTACGGGATCAGCCGGATCTATGAGCTGAATAGACGAGAATCGGAAAGGGGCGCACAAGCATGAAAACCAGGGCCTATGCGGTTATTTTGGCCGGCGGACGCGGGGAACGTTTTTGGCCGATGAGTACGGCGCGCAAGCCGAAACAGCTTTTGGCGCTGGTCAGCCGCCGCCCGCTGCTGGCGGAGGCGGTTGCGCGCATTCGTCCGTTGTTTCCGCCTGAACGTATTTTGATCATCACCGGTCTTGATTTGCTGGCGGAAGTCCGGCGGATGGTGCCGTTTTTGCCGGCTGCCAATTTGATTGGCGAGCCGTGCAGCCGCGATACGGCGCCGGCCATCACGCTGGCTGCCGCCTTGATCAAGGCGCGTGATCCGCAAGCCGTTTTTTGTGTGCTGACGGCCGACCATGTGATCGGCGACCTGCCGGTTTTCCGACGCGCTTTGCGGGATTGTCTGCGTCGCGCCAGTGAGACTGAAAATCTGTTTACGATCGGAATCAAGCCTGTTTTTCCAAGCACTGGTTTTGGATATATCGAGGCGGCGGCAGGCGGGTCGGCTTCCGGGAGCGCCACTGTGTTTGGGGCTGTCCGGCGGTTTGTGGAAAAACCTGAGCTGCGTTCCGCCGTTCGTTATCTTGCTGCGGGCTGTTATTTCTGGAATTCGGGCATGTTCATTTGGGCGTTGCCGGTTTTTGAAAAGGCTTTGCGCGGTTTGGCGCCTGATTTGGCGCGTTTGCTGGATCAATTGGCGCCCGTGGTTTTACGGCGTGGTTTCGGTGATGTGCTCAAAAAACTCTATCCGGGTTTGCGCAAAATATCCGTGGATTACGCGCTGCTTGAAAAGGCGAAAAACATTGTCATGGCGCGCGGTGATTTCAGTTGGGATGATGTTGGGTCATGGACGGCCTTGCGCAATCATTATCCTGCGGATGCGCGCGGCAATGTTGTTGTCGGCCGCGCGGAAATGCTGGATGCCGCCGATAATATTGTCGTCGGTGGCGAGGGATTGGTGGCCATGCTGGGCGTTAAAGATTTGGTTGTGGTGCGTTCCGGCGCATCCGTCATGGTTTGCCATAAGGATCGGGTGCAGGATATCAAGCGGCTTGTGGCGCGTCTGAAAGATAAAAAATGTTATCGTGAACTGGTTTAACCTGGATTGGCGCTAAGAATAGACAAAATGAATCCAACCCGGCGTATTCTTGGTCTGGATTATGGGGAACGGCGCATCGGCGTTGCTGTCAGCGATGAATCCGGCATTATCGCCATGCCGTTTAGTGTCGTGGCGAATGGCGGCATGCGGCAGGCTGCGCGGGAGGTGTCGGCAATTTGCCGCGCCAAGGCGGTTGGTTCGATTGTGATCGGATTGCCGCTCAATATGGACGGCTCGCGTGGATTTGCCGCCGAGGCTGTGGCGCGTTTTACGGAAGCTTTGCGCGGGGAAACAGCTTTGCCTGTTATTGAATGGGACGAACGTCTCAGTAGCCGGCAGACAGAGCGAATTTTGATTGCCGGCGATGTGCGCCGCGCGCGCAGGAAGGAACTGGTTGACAAAATCGCGGCGCAGCTGATTCTGCAGAGCTATCTTGATGCGCATCCGTCGCGCGGTTGCGCGGACGGTCCGGCGGTTGTGGAAGAGGAACAAAATGCCGGTGAAGATTGAAACAGGCAGGGAAATCAAGCCGCCGGTTGTGTATACAAGGTATAAACTGACGCTGGCATATGATGGGTCGGCCTATTTGGGATGGCAGTTGCAACCGCATGGCCGCACCATTCAGGGGGAGTTGGAACAGGCTCTGACGCGCCTGGCGGGTGTAGCGGTGAAAGCGCATGGAAGCGGGCGGACGGATCAGGGGGTGCATGCCGTCGGGCAAGTTGCGCATTTCGATTTGCCGCGTCGCTTTGCTCCGGGCCGGCTTGTCAAGGCCTTGAATGCCATTTTGCCGCCGGATATCCGCGCGCTCCATGCGCGTCGGGTGGATGCGTCTTTCCATGCCCGCCGCAGCGCTGTCTCCAAGGAATATCGTTACTATATTTGGAATCATCCTGTTATGTCGCCTTGCGCGCGGCAATATCGCGCGCATGTTGCCAAACCTTTGGATGTGCGTCTGATGCGCCGTGCGGCGGCTTGTCTGGTTGGGCGTCGTGATTTTACAGCTTTTGCCGCCAATGCTCATCGCGGAGAAGTCTGCGCTTTGCGCAATCTATCCAAACTGTCGGTTGGCCATAAAGGCTCTGAAATCGTGATTTGCGCTGCGAGCGACGGGTTTCTTTATAAAATGGTGCGTAGTTTGGCCGGCTTTCTGATCAGGGTGGGGGAAGGGGCGCTGCCGCCGGAAGAAACCGGCGCTATTATGGCGGCGCGTTTGCGTACGGCGCGTGTGCCGACTGCGCCGCCACAGGGGCTTTTTCTGTGGCATGTCCGGTATCGTTGAACCGGCGCTCCAAATGATGTCTTATGGCGCTGATTCCAGCGTCAGGAGTCCCTGCCAGGCCGTTCCGGGCGGCGTAAGGCGGCAGCGATAGAGATGCCGCACAATTTCATTGAGTTGCTTTTGAGGCAGCGAAGCGGAAATTACAAATACGCTCTTGGCGTATCCGGTTTCGTCAAATGTCAGTTCGGCTTGCAAAGTCCATGCTCCGGGTAGTTGCGACCACTCCGCCAGCGGAAGGCGCGAGGAATCAAGCTGTCGTTCGGGTGGTGTTTGCGCAAGGGTTATTTGAAATTTTTTGGCCGATGGTTTGGCGTTTGGCTGTGCGGGCGGCTTGTCGGGATGCGGTAGGATGGGGATGCTGCTGCGTGGTGGCGCCAAGGTTGGCGGGGCAGCTTGGGAGCTGAATTTCGGCGGCACGGCAGCCAGAAGCGGCGGTTTGGCAAATTGAAATCCGGTTAGCGTGGAACTGTCGCCGTTTGGTTTGGATATATTCGTGTGGGTCATGCTCTCCGAAAGTTGAATAAGCGTCGGGGAGAAAACAGCTTTATGCATTTGCAGCTCAAGCAGATGTCCGGTGTCCGGCTGCGGCTGCGCATGAAATCTGAAAATTGCCGACGCGGCGCGCGGAGAAATCGTCGCGCGCTGATTGGCGGGAAAACGCATGAGCAGCGCCAGGCAAAACAAACTGGTTAGCAGAATGGCCGCCAGCCATGCGCGCATGTCGAATTGGCGGGCGTTCATGGCATGACCTCCTCGCCGAATAACGGGCGGGTCGCAAGGTGCACTTCCCGCAGGCCGGCGGCGGCCGCCATATTCATGACCCTGGCGAGTGTTCCGTAAGGCACACGCAAATCGGCCTCAATGGTCAGGGATTGGATTTGCCGTGTGCGCGCCGCCTGCAGCAGGGCTTCGGTCAGAGTGTTGAGTGGAACAAGCTTGTCATCGAAAAACACAAGACCTTCCTGAGTGATGGTAACGACCAGCAGTCCATAGGGAGCGCCGGATAACAATGAAGCGCCGGGAAGTTGGACGTTCAGCGCCGGTTGCCGGGCAAACGGCGCCAGTAAAAAAGCAAAAAGCATAAAGAGCAGACCCAGGTTGATCAGGGCTATGGCGCCAAAAGGGTTGGCGAGCAGGCGGTTGCGCGGACGAAAACGCCGCAAGCGCACTCCGAGATTTTCGATAGTATGCATAAAGTTTTTTTCGGTCACATTAAAAAACAAGGCGGCCTGCGGCCACAACCAAAGACTACAGGCCGCCGTTGAAAGTGCAAGCTACAAGTGCAAATTATTTGGACTCCTGTCGAAAATGAGCAGTTAATGCGGCGCTCCCTTTGGATATCTTAATGGCTCTTTCACGCCGTTGTAGCGCAACGGCGCTTGACATATACCCCACGTCCGCCTCGACATAATACATGCTGCGCACCTCACCGGCAGAGCCTTTTGCAATGTCGAAAAACCGTGCTTTGTCAGTGCCGGTTGTCCGTTCAAAACCCTCGGCTATGTTATTCATGATCGAGATGCCGGCTGTCTGTATTTGTCCGCAGAATCCGTAATCCCGTGCCGCTGGAGTATTTTTGCCGAAGTCAGTATAGAGATCCTGCACAAGCACTCTTGCTTTCTGCCAGATCCACAAATCCTCGAAAGACTCGACTTTTTCCATGTTACGACATCCTTTTATGTATGGCGTTGTTGTAAATACAACGCCATCTTGCATCTTGTTCGGTTTGATACGGAAAAATCCATCCGCTTGTCTTCGCTCCGCCCGCTTGCGTGCTGACTTCACCTGCACTTGTCACCTTCACTAACGTGGTGAGCCGGCATGACGGCTGATTGCCTGGTTGGGCGTCGGCAGCGAGAGCAACAAGGTCATCATTTCGCCGGCGGCTTGTTCCATGTCCAGCGTGATGGCATTGACTTTGGTTACCAGAAAATTATAGCCGATGTAGCTGAAGACAGCCACAATCAGCCCGGCGGCGGAAGTCAGTAGCGCGCTCCAAAGCCCGCCCAACATGTCGCTGATGGTAACGAGGGGCGACTGTTGTTCGATAATAAAATAGATGCGGATCATACCCAGGATTGTTCCCAAAATTCCCAGCAAAGGCGCGATTTGCGCGATTGTGGCAAGCGCGCCGAGATGTCGCTCTATACGGGAAATTTCCGTTAGCGCCGCCCGTTCAATTGCCTGGGGTACCTGTGTGCGGTCCTGTTCCTGCTGTAGAATGGCGGCGCGCACGATGGACGGAACCGGACCCGGTGTTTCCTCGCAGATTGTGACCGCTTCCGCCACATTGCCGCGGCGCATGATGTTGCGGATGCCTTTCAGAAAATCATCTGTTTTGATTTTGGCGCGATGGACATGAAAAAATCGTTCCAGAAAAACCACCATTGCCGCCGCGCCGATCAGGATAATCAACGCCATCATCGGACCGCTTTGTTCAATCATTTTAAGCATGGGCTCTTTCCTTGTTTTGTGCTGCGGCTTGTTTCGGCCTTGTTTGATTTTCTGCGGGGCATTTTTAATAAAAATGCAGCCAATGTTCCGTTCGCAGGCGATCCAGACGTTGGCGCGCTTCCGCGCTGGAAGGCACATTGGCGTCAATAATGCGCTGGTAGATAGCCGCCGCTTTGCGCCAACTTTGGTTGCGTTCCTGCAGGCCGGCGGCGTTGAAGGCGGCGCGGGTGAACCAAACTGTTTCCCGCGGCGCGGGCTGTGGAATTTTCAGGTAGAGATAAACTGCATTCATGTAACGCTCAAAGGCTTCGCCGCCGCGCGCGCTTTTTTCCAGGCAACGTCCGATTTTGTATTCCGCCTGCAGGCGGATGTCCGGGTTTGAGGCGGGACGTTCCAAAAGCAATTGGTATGACGCAATGGCTTCATCGTAACGGTTGCTGTCGGCTGCGCCCAGCGCAAACTGAGCGTCGCCCTTGCGCAGGATGGCGGATTCGGCCATGGCTGTATCTGGGAATTGCCTGATGATTTCATCGTAAATAAGAATGGTTGCGGCAAATTCGCCCATTTCGCAAAGCGCGGCTGACTGATAGAAGCGGGCTTCTGCGCGTTTGGCGCTGGAAGGATATTCTTTGATCAGTTGATTGAAATGATTGTTGGCGCGCCGGAATTCATTTTGCGCCAAGGCGGCACGGCCGGCCCAGAAAAGCGCCGTATCGGCCAGTGGCGCGCGCGGGTAGTTGCGCGCCAGATCCAGGAAGCCTTTTTCCGCGCTTGCGAAATTTTTCTGGTTGAAGGCCTGTTCGCTGATTTGGAACAATGCGTTCGGCGCCAGGCTGGCTGCAGGGTAGGCGGCGGCGAATTCACCGAAAGCGTGCATGGCTTGTTTGTCCTGCCCGAGATAGACATGGCACCAGGCGCTGAGATAGAGCGACATTTCTGCGATGGCGCTTTGTGGCGCGAGAGCGTGGGCGCATTTGAAACGTTTGAGGGCGGTGGAAAAATCGCCGGCATTATAAGCCATGAGCGCCAGACCATGCTGGGACTGCGCTTGTATTTCCGGTGTGGCTTGGGCGGATGCCCAGTGATAGAGATAGGCGGCCGGAATGTTTTGGTTGGATTGCCGTGTTAAATCCGCCAGGCGCAGGAGCGCGCGTTTGGCCCAATAATTGTCTTGATCAAGGTCAATCAGATCCCAAAGCAAAGTTGAGGCCGTATTGGTTTCGCCCAATTGTATGTATCCTTCGCCGGCCTGGTATTGCGCCTGCAAGGCCAAATCCGTTTCCGGCCATTGCGCCGCCAGATTGGTGTAGGTCTCAATGGCCAGTTTATATTGGCCGGCGGCAAATTGGGCGTCAGCGATCAGCATGCGGTTCAACGCCTTGTCGGCGGTTGCCGGAGCCGTTTCCGCAGCTTTCCTGAATGTGGCGGCCGCTTCCTGGTGCCGGCCCATTTGAAATAGCGCCGATCCCTTGCCGCGTAGCGCGAGAGCCACCCCGTGTGGGTCGGCAAATGTTTCGAGATAATTTTGGAATTCTGTGGCCGCTTTTTCAAATTGTTCTTTTTGCAGCAGAAGATTGGCCAGATCGAGCTGGACTTCGGCGGCAATCGGATTGGTTGATTCCGCCGCGACATAACTGCGGATCATGTTGATGCCATCGTCGGTGCGGTCGGTTTTAAGCAGCAACTTTCCTTTTCTCAAACTCAGGATTCCTTTTGTGGCCGGGTCATCGGCGCGGGGCAGATTGGTGTCGAGCAGTTGCAGCGCCTCAAGCAGGTTGGTTTGCGCTTCGGCAATGTCGGCCAGTGTCAGAAAAGCGCTCAAGCGGAATTCGTCCGGAACTTGTTTGGATTGCGTCAATTGCAGGAAGGCGGCGCGGGCTTTATTCCATTCATGATTATGCATGTAAATCCGCCCCAGCATGTTGAGATAATCCTGACCGGCGCGCGTATCCGGATTGACCGGCTTCATTTGTTCCAGCAGCGCAAGGGCGGCCGCCGGTTGTTGCATGCGGATTAGTGTTTCCGCCCAATCAAGCCGGTTGGCTGTGTTTTCCGGATCGTTGCGGTAGTTTTTGTCGAAAACCCCGAAACAAGCCAGCGCTTCATCGTCGGCGCCCAGTTTCAAAAGCGCCCGTATTTTTAAGCGCAATGCGCGCGGCGCGAATGGAGAAGGATGCGGATGCTGAACGAAGCGTTCGCAGAAATCAATCGCAGTTTGCCGTTGACCAAGTTCATAATAGGCCATCGCAGTCCAGAAGTCAAAAGCATGCGTTTGCGCGTTCGTGGCGTGGATGCGGTTTTTTTCGAGTAACTCAAGCATTTCCTGGTAACGTTTTTGGCCGTACAAGGCATGCGACAGCAGGATGATCACTTCGTTTCTTTGCGTGGGCGGCAGGGTGGGCGCGTCAAGAAGTTGTTTGAATTTTTTTTCGGCCACCTCGTATAATTCATCCTCCAGCGCGGCGCTTCCGTCCTGCAACGGATCGGCTGCGGCTGTTCGGGCGGGCAGGGGGGCGCACAAGCAAAACGCAATGACCAAGCCAATCAACCCAAGCGGTGCATTCCCTATGTTGGGGCATTTTCGCATGGTTGCGGAAAAGCGCGAAATTTCACTGAAAATATGCGGTTCGGAAACATGCCGTCAATGGTTTCCCGGCAACAATCCGGATCGTTGTGTGTCCGGCTAAGCGCCGGA
>CAZMFH010000008.1:10191-24689 GCA_964565485.1 uncultured Verrucomicrobiota bacterium
CCAGACGTTCTGCCATGGCGGCGATTTTTTCTTTGATTTCAGGCAGACGCATCAGGTGTGCGTGCAATTTTGTGAATTTTTCGTATGGCATGGCCGGCGAGCCGAGCACAAAGGTGCCCTGTGCGATGTCTTTGGTAACACCCGCCTGGGCGGCCACAATAACGTCCGGACCGATCACGAGATGTCCCACAATGCCAACCTGGCCGGCAATAATTGTGCGTTCGCCGATCATTGTGCTGCCGGAAATTCCGGCTTGGGCGACAATGACGCAATTATCGCCGATAATAACATTGTGTGCTATTTGAATCAGATTGTCCATTTTGACGCCGTTGCCGATGCGGGTTTGACCGAACCGCGCGCGGTCAATGGTTACGTTGGCGCCGATCTCGACATCATCGCCGATGACGACAATCCCGATTTGGGGTATTTTTTTGCGTAGCGCGCCCTCCTGGGTGTAACCGAAGCCATCGCTGCCGACGACTGTGCCGTTATGCAGGATGGTGCGGTTGCCGATGCGCGTGTATTCACGTACGGTTACTTGCGGATAAAAACGGCAATCTTCGCCAACAGTTGTGCCGTGACCGATGTAACATTGCGCGCTGATGATGGAGCGGCTGCCGACGGATACGCCGGCTTCCAGGACGGCATAAGGCCCAATGGACACGTCCTGGCCGAGTTTGACATCATCAGCAAGAATGGCTGTGGGATGGATGCCCTGCGACATGGGCACAGGCGGCGGCGCAAACCATTGCGCCGCTTCGGCAAAGGCCTTGTCGGCGCTTTTAACTCTGATTAACGTTGCGGCGCAAGGACGGCTCCAGTCTTCATTGACGATTACGGCAGTGGCGCGGGTTGTTGCTGCCGCTCCGGCATAATGCGGTGTGGCGACAAAAGTCAGATCGCCTTGTTCAGCTTCACGGATGCCGGCCAGGCGGGAAATAAGCGCTTGCGCGTTGCCTTCAATGGCGCCGCCCAAACGACGCGCGATTTCTTCTATGGTCATTGTCATTGGTTATTTGCTTTCTGATTCTGTTGCGTTTTTGTTTAATATGGTCAGGACCTCCTCGGTTAGATCAAGCGAGGGGTCAAAACAAACCACTGTTTCCACATTATTGAGGTTTTTGCCGGAACTATCAAATACAATTTGAATTTTGCGTTTGCGCATATAAGCCTGAATTACGGCGCGGATTTCACCGACGAGCTGTTGCTGGCTTTGGCGCATTTGCTCGCCGAATTGTTTGCGGATGTTGTTGTCGAATTCGTGCAATTCCTCTTCCGCCTGCCGCTGCTGGGCGATTTTATTTTCGAGCGCCTCTTTCTTTTTGGCGCGCGCCTCGTCATTCAGCGATTTATCCCCGGTTGCGAGATTTAATTCATCAATCTGGCCCTTCATGGTTTTGATTTGGCCCACGATTTCGCGGCGTTTGACGTCGAGCTTGTCGAATTGCAGTTTGAGCTGCTGATTGGCGGTTTTGGTTTTGTGATATTCGTCAAACAATTTTTCCATGGAAACAAAGGCTATTTGCGGTTCTGCCGCTGCGGTAAAAATACAAATCTGCAATGCGGCGAGCGCCGTTGTCAGGCGAACAAGCAAAGTGTTGCGCATAAAATTGTTTCTTTCCTTTAATTAAAACCCATAACCCAGCCAGAAATTGAATCGAGCCGAGGTCCTGCTGATATCCGTGCCGCTTATTTCCAGCGGCCATGCATAGTCAATGCGGACGGGAAACCCCGGTATGTCCAGACGCAACCCGATTCCTATATCCGAGCAGTAATTTAGCAAATCAAAGTCGAAGGCATCAAGCCAAACATTGCCGATATCATAAAAAGTGGCGAAGCGCAAAAGTCTTTTATAAAGCGGGATGCTGTATTCGATTGAACCAAAAGCGCTTGATTTGCCGCCGATGGGGGCACCTTCTTCATACGGCGAAACATAGCGATATTTAAAGCCGCGCAGATTGCGGGGGCCGCCCAGGAAAAGACGGTCGAACATGTGTACGTCATCGTCATCGCCATATTCCTGGATTGTTTCCGCGCGCGCGCGCAGGCTTAAGACATGATCGAAAATTACGGGTGTATAAAAGGCGCTGTCGGCTTCCAACCCGTAAACATCGGAATCAAAACCGAGCGGGCCGCCCGAGAGTCTGCCGGTAAGTGTGATTTTGGCGCCGCGCGACGGCACAAACACATTGTTGCGTGTGTCATGGACGAAGCTCAGCTTCATGGTGCTTTCGTCCCATGATCCGGCGTCGGCCTGAATGCGCGGAGCGGCATTGGTGGCCACGTCGTAAAGCGTGATTTTCTGCAGACTGTAAGTGAGATTAACGCGCTGGAAAAATCCCGGCAACGGCTTGCCGAGCGTTACGGCGCCACCCAGTCTTTGTTCGCTGTAATAGTCGCTCAAATTGCTGCGCTTGGTGTCGAATAAATCCACGCCGAGCGATAGTTTGCGGTCCAGAAACCATGGCTCCACGAAGGATATTTCATAATCCTCGCGCTGCGTGCCGACTTGCGCGCGCAGGCGCAGTTTTTGGCCGTTACCGACAAAATGTGGCCAGTTCAGCAGGTCGAAATTGCCTTGGGAAAGTTCGATAAATCCCATTAGTTCATCAACGCTCGAATAACCGGCGCCGACCATAAACTGGCCGGTGCGTTTTTCTTCCAGGTCGAAGACGAGGTCGTCTTGCTGGGGATTCATGGTTTCACGCGGATAACTGTTGACTGTCTCAAAAAAGCCGAGATTGCGCAGAATGTTTTCGCTGCGCCGGATGGCAACCTGGTTGTAGATTTCGCCCGGCAGGACGAGCAGTTCGCGGCGGATGACTTTGTCGCGCGTGGTGCTGTTGCCGCGGATATCAATGTAACGCACATGAACCAGCGAACCCTCTGAGATTGCGAATTCAATGTCAACCACGGATTGATCAAGATGCGGGCGCAGGAGCGGACGCACGGTGGTGCGCATATACCCGCGGCTTTGATAATAATCGCGCAACGCATTGGCTGTGTTGTTAATGACATCCATCGCGGCAATGTCGCCGGCTTTGAGCTGGATCAAATCCCGCAGATTGGCTTCGGGAAAAAGGTTGGCGCCATTGATGCTGAGCGCGCCGATTCGGTATTGAGTGTTTTCGACGATAGGATAGGTGGCTTCCAGCTTGCCCGGTTTGTAGGCGTTGATTTGCGGTTCGCCGATCTGCGCATCCAGGTAGCCGCGGTTGAAATAAAGCTCGCGCAGACGGTCGCGGTCTGCGGAAAGCTCTTCCGGATTGTACGCCCCGCGTTTGGTGAAAAATGAAAAAATATTCCAAAGCCGTGGTTGCATGGCGTTTTGCAGGTCTTCCGGCGGTACTGATTCCGGTGAAACCGCAGGTTGGCGGCGCAATCCGGAGAGGAGTCTTGTGCGCAAACCGGGCGGAGCATAGGTGTTGCCGGTAAAGCGCACGCGGCGCAGACTGGCGCGTTCGCCTTCCCTGACCGTTAGGGTAACTTGCGTAAAACCATTATTCGTATTGACATCCATAACCCAGACTATTTGCGTATCATGGTAATAGCGTTGCTGATACTCGCGGATAACCTTGCGAGTTTGCACTTGCATGAGCGCGTCATCCACGTAATTGCCTGCTTCAAGTTCCAGCCATTTGCGCACTTTTTTTTCGCCCATTGCCTCTGCGCCAATGACGGTTACCGGCTTTTCAAGGCGTGTGCGTGGTTCGACAAGAAAAATCAGATCATAGGCGTTGGTTCCGGCGACAGGCGCTAATTCAGAATCAACAAACGTAAAATGCCCGGTGTCCATGAGATTTTTGACGTCGCGCGAAATGCGTTTTTGATCAACTGCATCACCGGGGCGCATGGCGGTAAATGCCAGCACGAAATCCGGTTGCGGGATGGCGATTTTGCGCGCGGCAACCTTGATGTCGCGGATGGTTGCCGCGCCGGCCGTTTGGGCAATAAGCAGTGTGAGGGCAAGGATATGACAAGGGCGGGTCAATTTCATGTTTGATTTTCTGTTTGATACTGCTCGCCCTGCGTATACATGGCAGGAGCGGCTTGTTCGAAACGCATGATTTCTTCGCGAAAAACAAGTTTGACGTCGCCAGTCGGGCCGTTGCGTTGTTTGGCGATATTCAGGTAGGCCACATTGGGCGGTTCGCCGCTGTCGGCCGTTTGATGCGCGGGATCGTCGCGGTATTTTCCCGGACGATAGAGCAACCCGACGACATCGGCATCCTGCTCGATGGCGCCGGAATCGCGCAGATCGGCCAGGCGCGGTTTGCCTTCGCGATCCCTGGCTTCCGGCGCGCGATTCAACTGGCTGAGCACCAGAACCGGAACCTTGAGTTCCTTGGCCATGTTTTTCAGCGAGCCGGAAATATGGGCGATTTCGTTTTGGCGGCCTTCCCTGGAATGAGCCTTGGAATGCAACAACTGCAGATAATCAATCACGAACAGGGCAATATCGTGTTTTTTTTTCATGCGCCGCGCCCGGGCGCGCAATTCCAGAATTTCCAGACCGCCGGTGTCATCAAGGAAAATAGGCGCTTTGGTCAGCGCATCGGCTGCTTGGGCCAGCAGTCCGTGGCTGGTTTGCGAGATCATGCCGGCGGCGATGTTATGGGCCGGCACACCGGCATGGCTGCTGAGCATGCGCAAGACCAGTTGTTCGCAGGACATTTCCAGGCTGAAAATGCCGACCGGCCGCGGTTGCTGGTCGGCTTTGCCCATGGCAACATGTTCGGCGATATTCATGGCCAGCGATGTTTTGCCCATCGAAGGCCGGGCGGCAAGCACGATCATTTCCTCATTGTGCAGACCAAGCAGCATTTCATCCAGATCGGCATAGCCTGTTGGCAGGCCGCTCAAGCCTTTGCCGGAGACGGAAATATGATCAATCATGCGCATGGTTTGCTTGATTGATTGATGCCAGGGCGGGGGAAGGCCATGCCGGTTTTCGGCAATGTTAAAAAAATTCTGTTCAACCTGGGCGAGAATATGGTCCGCATCTTCTTCGGAATTATAACACTCGCTTTCGGTCTGGCGGGCGCAGTCAATGATGCGGCGCAGGAGATGCTGCTGGCGGACCATGTCCACATAGTATTCGGCGTGCGCGGCGGTAGGAATCGAATCAAGCAGCGCATTCAGAAAAGCGAGGCCGCCGATTTCATCAAGCCGGCCTTGCGCCGTCAGACGGTCCGCAAGCGTCAGGACATCAATGGGCCGCAATTCGCGCGCCATTTCAAGCATGGCGGCGAAAATCAGTTGATGCGCGCGCAAATAAAACGATTCCGGCTCAATTTGCTTTTCAATGCAAAAATCGAGCACTTTGGCGGAATCCAGCAAAATGGCGCCCAAAGTTCCCCGTTCGGCGTTTTCATTGAACAATGGCTTGCGCTCCATTGTTTCTGAGCCATGATAGGCCGTCCGGTTTTCTGAGGGCATGTTTTATTCCCCCACTACCCAGACTTTCAGCGACGCTTCCACTTCCGGATGCAATTTGATTTTTACCTGGTAAACACCGAGTTCGCGGATGGGGTCGGCCAGCAAGAGCTTGCGCCGGTCAATTTCAATGCCTTGTGCTTGAAGAGCTTCAGCAATGTCGTTGGTGTTGACTGAACCGAAAAGTTTGTCATTTTCGCCGACTTTAACGGTTATTGTGCAGGATACTTTTTCGAGTGTTGCAGCGAGATTTTGTGACGCTTCACGATCTTTCTTCTGGCGCAATTCACGGGTTAGTCTGTTTTTTTCGAGCCTTTTCAGGGCCACTTTGCTGACTGGTTCCGCCAGGTTGCGTGGAAGAAGATAGTTGCGGGCGTATCCCTCGGAAACTTTAACCAATTGTCCTTCAAGTCCGAGATTGTCAATATCCGCCATCAGAATCAATTCGCGTGTCATAAATAGGCGCCTTTCTTACCTTACCAGGCCGACAACCCGCGCGCGGCGAACGGCTTGCTTTAACTGGCGTTGTTGTTTGGTTGTTGTTCCGGTAATACGGCTGGGCATAATCTTGCCCTGTTCGGTCATGAATTTTTTAAGCAGTTCCGCATCTTTATAGTCAATTCGCCGGATGCCTTCCAGGTAGCGGCATCGTTTTTCTTCGGTAAAGAAACCGAATGTTTCATGTCTTTCGCGGCTACGCGCCGGCTGTTTTCTTCTCACGATCAACCTCCCTCTCCTCTTAAGCGCCTTGGATGGGCGCCTGATTATTAATTATGGCAATTGGTTAAAACGGCAGATTATCCGCATCGCTGCTTTCGGCGGGAGGCAACTCGCTCTCCTGTGGCGGCAGATCATGCGTCCGGTTGCCTTCGCTTGGTTCGGATGTCCCAGGACGTTTAATCCGGTCCAAAAATTGAATACGGTCGGCGGTAACGCGCAAACGGTTGCGTTTTTCTCCATTCGTTTCCCATTGATCATAACGGAGAGAGCCTTCGACCAGAATAGAAGAGCCTTTGGTTAAATATTTTCCGGCGATTTCCGCCTGTTTGCCCCAAGCGACAACGCCGACAAAGCAGGTTTCTTCCTTGTCTTCGCCTGTGGCTGTTTTGTAGCGGCGGCTGATGGCCAAGCTGAGATCAGCAACCGACTTGCCTGATGGAATACAGCGCACGTCCGGGTCTCGCGTAAGGTTGCCTGCCAGGAAAACTCGATTAATATTGGCCATTTTTCACTCCCTGCATAAATCGGACGCTTGAATAGTTTATTTTGTTTCGACTTCGTTTGTTTTTGCAGCGTCGGCAGACCTGTCTTTGCTGACTGTTTCGCGCGCCCGCGTAATCTGGAGACGAAAGACATCTTCTTGCAGTCTGAATTTTTCGCGCAGAGGCGCAATTTGTCCCGGTTCCATCAGAAAAGTCAGCAGGATATAAAAACCGGCATCATTTTTGTCCAGACGCCTGGCGAACGCCATGCGTCCAAGCCGCGTCGTATGTTCTACCGTGCCGCCCAGCTTGGTGATTTCAAGGCGTATTTTTTCAAGCTTTTCTTCCAGTGTGTGTTCGTCAAGCGACTGCGCCAAAATAAACAACCCCTCAAATTTTTTCAATAGATCCTCCTTGTTGCGTTTAGCTCGCGTTATATACGTTCATTGCCTCATCCATTCCGCGCTGCAAACTTGTCTCTACAGCGTCCGCTGCGGCAAGTATCATTTTGCGCGCATCTTCTTTTTGCTCTGCGGGGAACGGTGTCAACACATGTTCAATCAAACTCTCGCCGTTTGTTCCCTGACGGCGTCCGATGCCTATGCGCAACCGCGCGAACCGGTCTGATCCCAGGCATTCGATAACGGAACGCAACCCTTTATGTCCGCCTGCGCTGCCGTGCTTGCGAAGGCGCAACCGTCCCATCGGCAGATCGGCATCATCCAAAATAATGAACAAATCATCAAGCGATAAATTATATTTATGTACAATACCCGCAACAACCCCGCCGCTTTGATTCATAAAAGAGCGCGGTTGCACAAGCAGGGCGTCATGTTCGCCGATTTTCGCGGAGGCCATGCGCGCCTGAAAACGAAAACTGCGCCGCAACGTACCGCCGCATCTTACGGATAATTCATCAACCACCTCAAATCCCACGTTATGCGGCGTGTGTTCGTATTGCTTGCCGGGATTGCCAAGTCCAACAACCAACTTCACGGTATTGCTCTCCGCGCCATTCGGTTTTCCGGATGGAGTTGTTACTGCTTGCCCTTCGATTTTTGCTCCTTGCCTTCTGCTTTCGCTTGTTCTTTGTCTTTGCCGTGTTTGTCGTCGTCTTTGGCGGCGGCTTCTTCGCCCTCCTTCTTTTCGCCGGCTGCTTCCGCCGCGGCCGCTTCCTCGCCGGCTTCGGTCGGTTTGGCCTCTTCCTCAACATGCGGCTCCAGCACGGAAACAATGGCGATATCGGGAGCTGTCATGATTGTCAGGCTTGCCCCGGCCTTGATGTCGCGGACAAAAAGACTGTCTCCGATTTTCATTTCGCTGATGTCCAGCGTAAATTCCTTGACGATATCCATCGGCAGACATTCCACCTCGACCGTGCGCAGGAGATGTTCAAGCACACCGTCCTGTTGGGTAACGCCAACAGGAGTGCCGACAAGTTTGACGACGACAGGAACGCGCAGTTTGCGGGTCATGGATATTTCGAGAAAATCCACATGCATCAGGTTGTCCTTGATGTTGTCGCGTTGCAGCGCCTTGACAAGCACTTTGCGCGTTTGCCCGCCTTCGATTTCCAAGTCAATAATCAGGTTTTCACCCGCGTGGCGGCGCAATAACATTTCAAACGAATGTCTTTGGAGTTGAATGGATTGCGATTGGCCTTGAATGTTATAGACAATCCCCGGCAAAAGTCCTGTGCTGCGCAGACGGCGAACTTTGTGCGAGCCGAGTTTTTCGCGCCGGCTGGCGGTTAGCTTGATAGTTTCCTTTTCCTGGACCATGAATACTTTCTCCCTCTTAGCGTTGAATGTCGAATAAGGACGATACTGATTGACTGTTATGAATGCGCTCGATGGCTTCCGCGAAAAGATTGGCCACGGAAAGCACATGCACCGGCAGCTTGTCAGAAGGCAGACGCATTGGCACGCTGTCGGTTACAATATACTCGCTGATCGGCGCTTTGCTCAGGTTTTCGGCGGCTTCTGGAATGAAGACGGCATGCGTTACCGCCACACAAATTTCACGGGCGCCTGATTGAGCCAAAAGCCTGGATGCAGCGCAAATAGTGCCGCCGGTTGTAATCAGGTCGTCCACAATAATGCAGGTTTTGCCGCGCACATCGCCGACCACGTTATAGGCTTCCACTTCCGTGGGGCTGGTGCGTTGTTTGGCCACGATGGCCAAACCGGCATGCAAAAGGCGTGAATATTGGTAGGCCATTTTCATTCCCCCCGGATCGGGCGAAACCACGACCAGGTCATTGAATGCTTTTTCACGCAAGTGTTTGACAAACACAGGGGTGGCGTAGAGGTGGTCCACCGGAATGTCAAAAAAGCCTTGAATTTGCTGCGCATGCAAATCAAGCGTCAGGAGCCGGTTGGCGCCGGCGGCCACAAGCAGGTTGGCGATCAGTTTGGCGGTTATAGGGACGCGCGGTTGATCTTTGCGATCCTGGCGCGCGTAGCCGTAGAAAGGCATGACTGCGGTAATGCGTGCGGCGGATGCGCGGCGCATGGCGTCAATCATGATCAACAGTTCCATCACGTTCTCATTGGGCGGATAACATGTGGGTTGAATGATGAAAACATCCTTGCCGCGGATGTTGTCAATGATTTTGACTGCAGTTTCACCGTCCGGGAAACGTTTGACATTGAGCACGCCGAGTGGAACGCTTAGCTGGCGGGCAATGCCCGCCGCCAGTTCCGGATTGGCGTTGCCGGTGAAAATTTTCAATTTCCATTCTCCTGTTTTACCGCTCAAAAATTGCCCGACCAGGATTTGAACCTAGACTCTGGCCTCCAAAGGGCCGTGTGCTGCCATTACACCATCGGGCAGACAAATCCTTGCATAACCAGTGCTGCTCGTGCCGGTTCTTGCCTTGCCTGGCGCGCGCCGTTTGGTTGTGTTTATATTTATAATGCCTGCGCTACATTTATCCATAACGGCGAGCCCACGGTTTTACACAAATGCTTCCCCAGCGCGCGACCTTCGTTTGCATCGGCAATCAGGGCAAACATGGTTGGCCCGGAACCTGATAACTGTACACCCATTACACCTGCTTGCTCAAGCCTTTTTTTTATGATGTTCAACAAAGGGTATTTGCGGAGTACTGCAAACTGTAGTGCGTTATAGAGTCCCGCAGCAATTTTTTCCGGTCTGCCCTGCTTTAACCCGCAAACAACGCGCCTGAATTTAGAATCAGGTGGCGCTGGAGTCAAGCTTGAAATGTAGCGCGCGTAAATATCGCCGGTTGTAATGCCGAAACCGGGGTGAACCAGCATGATCCAAATTGGTTTGCGCTGGTTGCGCGCGACGGGCGTGATGTGATTGCCGACACCTTCCATGCAAATTGTGCCGCCGTGGATGAGCGCCGGGATGTCGCAGCCAATTTGAGCGCCGATTTGCATCATTTGGCTCAGGGAAAGTCCTGTTTGCCAGATTGTATTCAGGCCTTTGATTGTGGCGGCTGCGTCGGCGCTTCCCCCGCCCAGTCCGGCCGCAAGCGGGATGCGTTTGCTCAGTGTAATGCGCGCGCCGTTCCGACAGCCTGTGATTTGTTGCAGCAGGCGCGCGGCGCGCATAACCAGATTGTCTTGCCTGGGGCATAAAGGCATTTGCCAGGCAACGCCGGATAATTTTACTTCTGCGGAAGTTTGCAGTTCCAGTCCGCGGGAGCGGGGTTCGATGATGATCCGGTCGCTTAGCGTGATGGGCGTCGCAACGCTGCGGATGTCGTGATAACCATCAGGACGTTTTCTTAATACATCCAAAAAGAGATTGATTTTGGCCGGCGCCGTTAGTTCGAGGCGTCTGGTTGGATTGCCTCGTGATTTGTGCATGTTTGTCTTTTCCGCCATCGGTATTTTTTGCTGCTTTTTAGCGAACACTGCGCTTTGCTTGCCTAACAACGCTCGCTTTTGCTGTGAAAAGGCCGGAATCTATCAATGCTTCAGGTGGATTGTCAATCCGGAAAATCACTGGTCCGCAATCCTGTCCATGGCTGCGTCATGTTCGGAAAAGACGGCTCGGACGGAACGCCTCGCTCCGCCATTGCGGCCAAATGTGGCCTTGGTGGGGCGAGACCTCCGGGCGAGCCGCCGAGCATGACGCAGTCCCGGCAATCCCGTCAAAGAATAAAAAACGCTTGACATAATTTGTTTTTTTGTTGATATTGGCATTGATTTTTAGATGTAATGAAAATGTTTTTTTATTATTAAACAGGAGGTTTGTTGCTTTAATGAAAACATCCGCTGTGTTGATTACTGTTGTCGTTGCTTTGCATGTGGTGGCTTTGGGTTCCTTGTTTTTCATTCAGGGCTGCGGGACAACCCGCACAACATCGGGCGCGAGCGCGCCGTCTGCTTCGGCGCCGGTGATGCCGCCTTTGGAAAAGGAGCCTCTTGCCCAGCCTCCGGCTATGCTTCCAACTGTCAAACCTTTGACGGTTGCCACGCCTAAAGTTGAAACCACGGAATATATTGTGCGTGCCGGAGATACGTTGAGCGGGATTGCCCATCAATACAAATTATCTGTTTCCGAGTTGTCGGCGTTGAACAAAATTTCCGATCCGGGCAAATTGCGTGTTGGCCAGAAACTGCTTCTGCCTGGTATTGTGAAAATCAAGCCGGCAGCAGCCAAGCCGGAAACAACAAAAAAAGCTGCGGCGCCGACTGAAGCGAAAGCCGTTGTGCTTGGCGTTGGCGGAGAATATGTTGTGCAGTCCGGCGACAGTCTTGGCAAGATAGCCAAAAAAACGGGAACTACGGTTGCCGGCTTGCGCGAGGCCAATAAATTGCATGGCGATAAAATTTTAATCGGCCAGAAATTGGTCATTCCGAAGACTGCCGCCACGCCCGCGTCTGTGCCTGCCGTTGTTGTGCCAGCGTCCGCGCCTGTGGCCGCGTCGGTTGTGCCTGCCGATGCGGTTCTTCCCGATAATATGGCGGCAAGCGAGTCCGAGGCTCCCGTTGTTGTTGTGGAAGCTGCGCAGCCTGTGGTATCCGTTCCGGAAGGTTCTGGCATTATCCATACGGTGCAACCGGGGGATGACTTGAATTCCATCGCCAAGTTGTATGCGGTTACGGTTGATGAAATTGTGGTTTTGAATCAACTGGGCGCCAGTCCGACCGTCAAGGCCGGCCAGCGCCTGAAAATCCCCTGAAACTGACTTGGACTGCGACGAGCTTGCCCGGGGCGACAGGGACGGGTTAATGTGGAAAACACCTTCCGTTCTCATAGCAATCGTTTTGCTTTTGTTGGCTTTGGGTATTGTTATGCTGGCCAGCACGAGCGGGATCAAAGCGGCCGCGCTTTATGATGACCCTTATTTCTTTGTCAAACGTCAGGCAATATGGATGGCTTTGGCCGGTTTGGCTTGTTGGGTGACGGCGCATTTTAATTATCGCTATTGGCGCTATTTGGCGCCCCCTCTTTTTATTGTTTCCATTGTGTTGCTGGTTTTGGTTTTGGTGCCTGGCATTGGCGTCAAGGTTGGCGGCAGCCGGCGCTGGTTCCATCTTGGTTATTTTAGTTTCCAACCTTCTGAGTTCGGTAAATTCACGCTCATTTTGATGCTTGCCTGGTGGATGGCGCGCGAAAAATGGCGGGTGGGCGAGTTCTGGCGTGGAACCGTAATGCCGCTGGGCTTTTTGGGCGGCATGATTGGGCTGGTTTTTGTTGAGCCGGATTTCGGCACAACATTGCTTTGTGCGATTGTCGGCATTCTGATTCTCTATGTGGGTGGCGCACGGATATGGTATTTAATGGTTTTTGCCGCTGTGGGCTTGACCGGTTTTGCTTTGGCCGTTATGCATGATCCGGTCCGCTGGAACAGGATCAAGGCGTTTCTTGACCCGGAACAGTATGCAATGACCTATTCCTTTCAGTTGCTGAACGCCATTAATGCCTTCATTGCCGGAGGCATTACGGGTGTGGGGTTGGGGGGAAGCATCCAGAAGCATTATTATCTTCCGGAGGCGCACACGGATTTTATTTTTGCCATTATCGGCGAAGAATTGGGGCTGGCGGCGACATTCCTGGTGGTGCTGCTTTTTGCGGGATTGTTCTTTTGCGGGTTGCGCATCAGTCTCAGGGCGGCCGATAATTTCGGGCGCAACATTGCCTTTGGCATTACGATGATGATCACTCTCCAGGCCTTGATCAATATCGGTGTGGTGATCGGATGCCTGCCCACCAAGGGGCTGCCTTTGCCTTTTATCAGCGCCGGCGGATCAAGTTTGATCGTTTCGTTGTTGCAAATAGGAATTTTATTGAATATCGCGCTGCAAGGGCGTAAACCGGATGTTTTGCCGGAACGTCCGGCAATCAAGGATCGAGTGCATAATTTTTAAGCGCCCTCTCAAAATTTACTGATGTTTTTATGATGAAGCGAAGTTGTTGCTCTTTGTGTTTTTTTGCCGAACGGCGTGTTGTTGTCCGCGCCGGCTGGCGGTTGCTTTGCCTGCCGGCCTTGCTTGTGCTTGTGGCGCATTTGGCTGGGGCGGCGGAACTTGATTTTGCTCCGTTTTTTTCGCGCGATACCGATGTCTTTGGTTCCGCGCGCACTCGTGTGTTGGGTCCGTTGTTTGAGGCGCGCCGCGCGCCGGGTGGAGAGAATTTCAGCGCCTTGCGTCCGCTTTACAGCGATCT
Organism: uncultured Verrucomicrobiota bacterium; assembly: GCA_964565485.1. Lineage (GTDB taxonomy): Bacteria > Verrucomicrobiota > Kiritimatiellia > JAAZAB01 > JAAZAB01 > CAZMFH01. Next base: position 23,478 of record CAZMFH010000008.1, read on the forward strand.
TGATCTTGCGCCTGCGCGCCAGCATGAGCTTGATGTGCTTTGGCCGGTTTGGCGCAGTTCGCAGATCAACCAGGAACATGACTGGCGCTTTATGGTGCTGATGAACGGTTTGGATTATAACACTGATGATCCTGATTCCGCCTATCGGTTTGTGATTTTCCCGGTCTATTTCCAGGGGCGCGACAAGCACAAACGGCCTTATTGCGCGCTCTTTCCGCTGGGCGGCGTTATCCGTGATTATTTATGGCAGGACGAAATGTGTTTTATCCTTTTCCCGCTCTATAGTTACAGCCGGATCAACGAGGCGGAGACCAGGAGCTGGTTGTGGCCTGTTTTTTCCGCGACCCACGGCGGCGGCCATGAACGCTGGCGTGTTTTTCCAATTTATGGGTTTACCCGGTTCCGCGCCGATTACGAAAAAATTTTTTTGCTTTGGCCGGTATGGACTGCGGCGTCTTATAATTATCCGCGTTCATCCGGCAAAGGATTCGTTTTGTTTCCGTTGTTCGGCCGGACCAAACTGACCAATCAGGAGACATGGATGTTTGTGCCGCCGCTCATCCGCTTTTCCAAAGGCGCAAAGCAGCGCGAGGTTTATTGTCCCTGGCCGATTTTTCAATGGAGCGCCGGGCAGATTGACAAGCTTTATTTCTGGCCCTTATGGGGGTATAAATCCATGGAGGGTAATCAATCATCTTTTGTGCTGTGGCCGCTTTATCGGAGTGCGCGCAGATTCAACCCGCAGGAGGAGCATGACCGCGTGATGCTGATGCCGATCATGTATTATACCCATAAGCGCAAGGCTTTGCCTGAAAGTCCGGGAACATGGGCCACTGCCGAGCGGTCTCTGAAAATCTGGCCCTTGTTTTCCAGTCATCAAAAAGGCGATAGTTATGTGCTGCGCATGGTCAGTTTGTTCCCGTTTATGGATTATGAGCCTGTCGAGCGGAACTATTCCGCGCTCTGGACGATTTATTCGCATTCCGCCTGCGGCGCGGTGAAGGAGGACGAATTGCTCTGGGGTCTGTTCCGCTGGCGGCGCGCCGGATCCGGCGCCATGCGCGCTTCGTTGTTCCCGCTTTTTGCGTTTGAGCGCCGGGCGGAGCCCGGCGACTGGAGCTGGTCGTTTTTAAAAGGGTTGGTGGGCTATAAACGCGCTGGCCAAAACAAGACGCTTCAGTTATTATACCTGCTTGAATTTTAATTTTGGGG
>CAZMFH010000009.1:0-24431 GCA_964565485.1 uncultured Verrucomicrobiota bacterium
CGGCCCCTCAGGGCCGCCACCAGATCGGCACGCGCCGGGTCGCACAGGACGGCGAACACGCACAATAGACTTGCCCTTGCCCAACGCCAGATCCAGAACGTCCTGCGCCTTTTTGGCCAGGCCGGAACACATTTTTTCCTGTGCGCTCAGTTGTTCATCCATAATCTCCGTATCTTCTGAAGCAGATACAGCTTTGGTCAGCAGTTTGCCCGACTGATCAGTAACCGTAATATCAGCCGGCAACAATCCCGGCACGGCGGTGGATACAAACTGGACTATGCTTTGGATATTGTGCGGCGCGAGCATGGCGCCGGCGGAAAGTGTAACGAGAATGGATGCGCTTGCGCGGGTTTTCTTTTCGGACGCAAATAAATGTTCCTTGGGAATCACCAGCATGACCCGCGCCGCTTCCACCCCGTTAATGGCCATAATCGTCCGCTCTATTTCGCCCTGCAAGGCGCGCTGATAATTCACCTGCTGCGCAAAATCCGTCAACCCGAACTTGGGCTGTTCAAAAATCTCGAACCCGATCGAAGATTCCTTCGGCAACCCGGCAGCGGCCAACATAACGCGCGCCCGATAGACATCCTTGGACGGCACATAAATAACACGTCCGGAATCCCTTAATTCAACAGGTATTTTGGCATCCGCAAGTTTCTCCTGCATGGCCGCGGCATCCTTCAAGCTGACGCCGGTATATAACAAGCGATAATCCGGACGGGAACTCCAGTACAATAATCCGCCCATAATGGCCGCCATCACCAGCAGAGCCAGAATGATGCTGACTTTCTGGTTCGCGCCAAGATGCCGCCAGATTTCCTTCAGTTGCGGACCCAACAAAGAAAATGCATTAGGCATGACAGTTCAACCTTTCAAGACTGGATTCTGGAAATTTCCTGGTAAGCCTCCAGGAGTTTGTTGCGTACCTGCATCATCAAATCAAACGCTATTCCGGCTTCCTCCATTTTAATGGCCACATTATGCACACTGGTTTCTTCGCCGGAAACAAGACCCTGGATGGAGCTATCCGCATCTTGTTGCAAAGTGTTGACTTTGTCCACCAAACCATTCAAGAGCGCTCCAAACGATTCGCCTTTATTGGCAAGCTTCGATGGCGCCTGGAGCGCTTCCGGCATCAGATTGGAAGCGCCGGGACGGATTTTCATATCAATTGGATTCATAATTTAGTCCTTTTGTCAGCGCATGATCTCGAGCGCCTGTTGCGCCATGGATTTAGCCGTGCGAATGGAAGAAAGATTCGCCTCAAAGGCCCGCGAAGCGCTCATCATATCCACCATTTCCTCCAACACATTAACGTTAGGCAATGTAACATAGCCCTGTTCATCGGCATCCGGATGGCCCGGCCGATAATCGCGGTTAAAAGGCCGCCTATCCTGCACAATTTGCTTAACTTGTACGCCGTCAAACTTCCTTTTGGCGCCACTGGCGGCAAAAGCATCAGCCAAACGTTCGGCAAATACAACCTCCTGACGACGGTAAACATTGCCATTTACATCCCGAGTGGTCTGCACATTGGCCACATTGTTGGCCAGCACTTCCATCCGGCGGTTTTCAGCATCCAATCCTGTGGCGCTGATCCCAATTGCAGGCATTAGGCTGACTTCAGGCATGATTTAGCTCCTGTCAATCTTTTGTTTTATTGTCCGCCAATGGCTTTTCTGATTGAGGCCAGTTTTTTGGTAATCGCTTTGGTGGCAAAATTATATAACAGCGCATTTTCGGCCATTTCGCCCACTTCCTTCTGCAAAGAAACCGTATTCCCATCCCCCCTCGACAAGGCCGATTTATCCTTGATGATCGTCGGCCGGAAATTATCCAGAGCCCCTGGCTGATCTGATTGCAGCGCAGCATTTAACGCATTTTTAAATTCAACATCAAGGCGTTTGAAATTGGGAGTATTGACGTTGGCAATGTTATTCGCCAAAACGTTCTGACGCAATGCGGTGGAATCCAGAACGGCCGATAACATTTTGATGGTGGTATTCATAGCTCTCCTCTTTTTGAACAAAAGCAGGCGCCATGCCACGCCAATCAAGTCGCAGACGGCGTCATATTGCCGGACGTACGATAGATTTTGAGTTTATTCCGCAGGGTGCGGACGCTGATTTGTAAAATCTGGGCTGTTTTACGCTGATTTCCGCCTGTTTTTTGCATAGCCTGCATGATCGTGCGTCGCTCCATTTCAGGAATGCTCAAACATTCTGTGGTAGTTTGCGGCGGCGGCGCCATATCTGAAGTTGCCACGGTATTGTTGTGATTTGCTATCTCGGGCGGCAAATGCTCCAAACCCAATTCCGGACCTTCTTCCATCACACAAAGTCGCTCAATCAGGTTCTCCAGTTCCCGGACGTTACCCGGCCAGCTATATTCCTGCAGGCAACGGATGGCTTCTTCGTTAAAACGAAGCGCATTGCCTTTACGTCCTTTGGCCTGCATAAAACGGCCGACAATCGCATCAATCAACATGGGAATATCATCCTTGCGCTCGCGCAACGGCGGCACATGTAATGGCACAACATTCAGACGAAAAAACAAATCCTTGCGGAATCGCCCTTCCTCGGCATATTCCTTTAAATTGCGGTTGGTTGTGGCAATCACGCGACAATCCACACGCAAAGTCTGGCTGCCCCCCACTCTTTCAAATTCATGTTCCTGCAAAACACGCAGCAGTTTGGCCTGCACACCCACATTCATCTCGCTGATTTCATCCAGCAACAAGGTCCCTTTATGCGCCAGCTCAAAGCGTCCGATACGTTTCGACACCGCACTGGTAAAAGCGCCTTTTTCATGCCCGAATAATTCGCTGTCCATCAATGCGTCCGGCACGGCAGCGCAATTCATCCGCACAAACGGCTGTTCTTTCCGTTCGCTCAATGAGTGAATGGCTAAAGCCACCAGCTCCTTGCCGCTCCCGCTTTCACCGGAAATCAGCACGGTCGAAGAGGATGCCGCGACACGCTCAACTTCTTTCATCAATCCGAGAATTTTGGGCGATTTCCCGATAATCTGCCTGCCTTTCGGCAAAATCCAGCCGAGTTCCTCCTTTAAATAGACGTTTTGCGTCTGGAGACTGACCCATTCACGGGCGCGATTGATAATGATTTCCACCTGTTCCGGAGAAAACGGCTTGACCAGAAAGTCATAAGCGCCAAGCCGCATGGCTTCAACTGCCTTTTCCACCGTGCCAAAAGCCGTTACGATCACCGGCAATGTCTTGCGCCCGGACGCAACCAGATGCTGTAAAAGCTGGAGTCCGTCCAAGCCAGGCATTTTCAGATCTATGAACGCCATATCATATTCCTGCTCGTCAAGCATATGTTGAGCATCCAAGCCATTGCCGACTTCGGTGATATTAATCCGGTTGCGACGGAGCGTTTCAACAATGAACTCGCGCATCAAAGCGTCATCATCAACCACAAGCGCTGTTTCTATGCTGGTAATCATTTTGACTCTCCCATTTGCGGCAAACGCACGGTAACAACAGAGCCGCGGCAATCTTTGCGCGCGCTGACCAGGATTTCCCCGCCATGCGCCGCCACGATTTTGTGCGACATCGCCAAACCCAATCCGGTTCCACCCTCCTTGCGCGTAAAGAAGGGATCGAAAATTCGCGGCAAATCTTCTTCGGCTATGCCGCAACCATTGTCGCTGACGGCAAACACCACTTCCCCCGCGTTTAAAACGCAGTCCAGCAACACTTCTCCGCCTGGCTCGGCGCAAGCCTCAATGGCGTTCCGCCCCAGATTGACCAAGACCTGCCGAATCTGGCGGATATCGGCGGAATTAACCGTGCCGGCCGGTTTGCGCACGCATAATTGCACCCCATGCTGACGGGAACTGCCCAGCAACAATTCCTCAACGCTTTCCAATAAATGCGCAGCCTCAAAACTTTCGCACTGAATCGTCATCGGACGCACATAAGTCAAAAGACTGGTAATAACATAATTAAGATTTTGAGCGCCTTCAACGATTTTCGAAGCCATCCGCGAATGCGCCGCCTGTTCTTCCCGATCAAGATCCTGGCGCAGCAGCCGCGCAAAACCTTCAATGGTTCCCAGGGGATTGCGAATTTCATGCGCCACACTGGCGGCCATTTCACCCAAAGCCGCCATGCGCTTCTGTTGCTGCGCACGTTCCTCAAGCAACCGCAAACCGGTTACATCCCGAAGCACCTCCACCGCGCCGAAAATCCGGCCATCCGGCGTGCGGATCGGGTTAACACTGGCCAGAACATGGACGCGAGACCCGTTTTTGCAAACCCGCGATCTTTGTTCGTGCATCCGGGAACGGCCAAGCTGAATGGCTTCCAGAAGCGCCTGACGATTGCCAAGCCCGTTCATGACCTGGTCATAACGGCGGAATACAATTTCTTCCTGCTTGACGCCAACAATTGAGCGCGCCGCCAAATTACAGTGCTCAATGATCAAGTCCGGATTGACCACCAGAACGCCGTCGCCAATGCTTCCCAGAATGCAGCTCAAACGGCTTGACATTTGCTGCAATTCAAGAACTTGTTCGGCCAAAATGCGATTTTTTACGCTCAGTTGCTGATTGGCCGTCGCCAGATTCTTTTTAAGATTGTCAAATGAAGCCTGGAGCATGGCGCTCTGACTGTCAAACAGTTCAAAAGCGTTCCGAATGCGCCCAAAAACATCCGCAGCATTTTCAACGCCCAGCCGCGCGGCGGCTCTGTTGTTTTGCGCGGAACAAACTGTCAATGTATTAGTTTCCATTACTCAACCTCCCCGCCCGATCCGGGTCGGCCTGCGCCCGGCGTTCAGCGTCAATAATGACTCTCGCAGTTCACGCTCTATCACCAAAACTCCCTGCAATAAATCGCTCGTTTCCGTCAAAACACCTTCCACAGCCGACCGGTCGGATTCCATCTGAATCCGCGCGCCGGCAAAAGCGCGCAAATGCACAAGCAATTGCGAGGCTGCCAAACAAGCCTTTTCACAGGGCAAAGTTACCGTGCCGTTACAGACAAAATTATTGTAGGCATCCCGATACAACTGAATAAGCTGGCGACAACGCTCGCGCCCGCGAACAAGCTGTCCGACAACTCCTTCAGCAACCGGATTGAGCGCTGGCATCTCAGTCATTGCGCCGCCTCCTGCCTGACTTCAACAAATTGCCGGTACAGTTTGAACAGAACAGGCTCATCAAATCCAACCGATTGAATAACATTCGAAATTCCAGCGCCATCAGGCTGCATGAGGCCAACCAGCGCCGGCACACCACGCTCCCGAATCGTAACGGCAGCAAAACGGAAGAAAAGCTCATTAAAGAAAGGGGTTTTGGCAAGCACACTGTTCGCCGCCAGATTCAGAAGCAAATGCACGGCGGCATCCTCGCCTTTTTGCTCAAAACAATTGCCTAACAACCGACACGCTCGTTGCAGACATTCCGTCTGCTCCGCCGGCGCCAGATCGGAAGCGCGCCGAAAAATAGCCGGCAAAACCTTCTTCCAATCCGCGCCGGTCAAAACCACGGCAATTTGGCGTTCGATCTCAGCGCGCACCGCCAAATTGGAGGTCAAACTGCCGGATTCGATCAAATCCAGCCGGCGTAACGCTTCGCGCCCCTGCCCGTTCTCAACCGCAATTGTAGCCCACCAATAAGCGGCTTCAGATTGAAGAGACGAAGTCTCGCCGCGATTGCGGCAAATTTCGCGTAAAAGGCGATCCGCCTTGATAACCTCCCCGGCTTTCAAAAAACAGCGCGCCTTGCCCAAAATAGCCGGATGAATACTGTCCATCCTCAAAAATGTGGTCGGGGTATTTGTGGAACCAACAAAGCCAAGCAATGCCAGGCGATTATAGTAAAGCGCCGCAGTGGAATATAATCCCAGGTCTTCCATGATCTGCGCCGTTTCCATCAGCGTCGGCATAATCAAAGGATGCGTAACATCCGCCTGCATGGCGGAAAGCCCGATCGTAACAAGCTCGGCTTGCTGCGCGCCTTCCATTTGCTTGATCTTGAAAAGACGGTATAAGCCTTCCGCCCTTGCCGTATCAACCGGAAAATAATACAAGTATGTTGCCACCCATTTTTCGGCTTCCGTAAAATCGTTGCGAGACAGGCATGTATCGGCCTGGGCAAGCAACAGATCTTTGTTGAGCGCGGGAACGATGTAAACGGATGTCAGTATCTTGTAATGCCCCCAGGCTTCCTCATAACGACCAAGGCGGCAGGCGATCCGGGACGCCTTGTTCAAAACGGCTGACCCGGCCCGGTGTTCAAAAGGAAAACGAAACGCCTCGCCCAGCGTTTCGTAGGCTTGCGCAAGCTTGCCTTGCGCTTCAAATAATTCGGCCAGTTTGAGCAATTGCGCTTCCGACTCATCATCCAATCCGTATCTGGCCGTAAAAACACGCATGCGCTCGTCCGCCGCCTCCGGATCGCCATCCTGACAAAAAAGACGGACAGTCATTAAAAGCGCATCCCGGAAATGGGTTTCCGGTTCGGTTTTTAAATAAAGGCGGATGTATTTGCGCGCATCATCCCGGTTGCCGCTGCTTTCCTGCAATCGGGCCATCCAGAAATAACATTCACTGCGCAATTGCGGATCAACGCGGATTTTCTGTTCCAACCATTGCATGGCATCGGCGCTAATGGCCGCCCGCAGCGCATTCGTCGGCAATTCCGGATGCAGCGCGCCGTATTCCTGAAACCAAACGGGATTCTCGAGTGTTTTTCTGGCTACGTCCGCCCGCATAAATCCAAATCCGCGCGAATCCGCCTGTTCAGGCATTCTCGTAATGGCTTCCTGCATTAACTCCGCCGTTTCCCGGTAGGAGCTCACCTGCATGCGGTTGCCAATCCAGCGCAAATAAAGCGCCTCCTTTTCTTTCGGGTCGGACGTCAAATCCACCAGCAGCCTGGCCACACGTTCAAAAAGCATTTGATCGCCAGACAAGATCGTTGCATTAAAAAGCATGCGCGCCGCCTCAAGGTAGAGCGGATCATCCTTGGCAAGCGCATCCATCACCGCTAAAAAATACTGCTGGGCCATGAAAGCATAATCGCCCTTTTGAATTCGCGAACGATTCAACAGCACCTGTCCCATCCTTAAAGCGGCTTCCGCCCGATGCGCTGTGGAAAACGCCTCATCTATCGCCGCGCGCAAATAGCTGATGGCCTCATTATATTGCCCGGCACGCAGTTCAAGCGCGCTGCGCCAAAGCAAAAATTCGTGGCGCGCATCCGGATCAACAGTGGTGTCAACATTGCGCAAGCGCATGCCAACAGCAACAAACGTCAATAAAATCAGAATCGTAACAAGGATTTCGCGGCGCTGCGCCGCAAGCAATCCTAAAAATGCTTTCATACGGATCCTCCCGCGATTACGCTTTTCAGCAATAATCCACGTTCACAATCGGAAGACGGACGGCGCCCCGCCGGTTCCAGCCAGCTTGAATCGGGATAAAAATCAGCTTCATCACGCAGCGACGATGCCCGTAAAAGCGCACGAATTTCTTCCGAACCACCCACCATGCAGAGCCGTCCGCCGCCGGCGCGGCATTTGTCGGCCAAAAGATAAAATTCCGCCGCCAATTGCGGCTTGATGCCAACCGTCTGCGCAAGGTCAATCGCCAGCCAAGACTCGGTTGCAGCCGCCGCCAAGGCTTCTTTTAAAAAACCGGCGTCCATGGTCTCCGGCGCTTTAAGCAGTGTAAAACGCCCAACCCTGATCTCTGCAGGCTTATGCGCCGCGCCATCGGATGGAGCCGCCTCAACCGGAGCGCCAAGCGCCCGAACCAGTTCCGCCATATCCACCGGCTTGCTCAACACAACGGCAATAGCCAATTCACGCTTCAAACTGTCGTTAATCTCTTCCGGCTCGGCGGTCAGATAGATAACTTTCTGGTTTTTACCGCCGGCACGCAAACGCCGCAAAATGTCCAGACCAACGCCATCCGGCAGGCGATGATCCAGCACAACCATGTCGAAACAAGCAGTGTCGAGAAGCGCCATCCCTTTGGCGCAGCAATCGGCCTCTACCACAAAATATCCGGCATTTTCCAAGCCTTTGCGCACCACCCAGCGGGACAGCGGCTCGTCTTCCACAAATAAGATGTGTTTGGCTTTGTCCATGCGCGCCTCATTGTCGCAAAGCAACTTTTCCCGTCCGGTATTTGCCCAAAATCAAAAGGCGAATAAATCGCTTGAAAAAAAGCGCGGAATAATCAGCATTTCGCCTTCCGTCAGATGATCCATGTCCTTGACCTTGCCTCGGTTGGCTTGCCTTAACCAGGCCGCCTTGGAAGCATCGTTGTAAATCATCGGTTTTTCCGCAATGCTTTCGATCGTATCGCCACGTTTCACCTCGTAATACTCAAAATGCCCAAGCACAAGCTGTTCAACTGTGGCTTTCAGTTTTAATTCATTGGCCTGCGCCTCCTGCAGCATGTTGGAGAGCGCCGCCATCCGACTGTTAAACGAACTCATGTCCGATTGCAAGGCCACAAGCCGTTTTTCCGATTCCGCCAGCTTTTCCTCCAATTCCACGATTTTTTTATCTTTTTGCTCTGTCGCCCTAAGCATGGCATTGTAATGCTGCGCCTTCCATTCCATGTCTTCCAGACGGCTGCGTCCTGACGGCGCATTACTGGGAACCGCCTGTGTGCGTAAATCTATTAACTCCGCTTCTAATTGCCGATTTTTGATCAATAACATATCATGATTGAGCGCTTTTTGTTCCAAATGCTTGATTTTCTCGGCGCCTACACGTGGCGCCGATTTATCATCAGCAGATTGCGCCCAACCGGCAGTCGCCCCAAGTATCAGACACAATATTCCCATCAAAATTGTTTTCATACATTGTGCAATAAGCAGGGCCAGTGCCAAACCAACGAAACCATGCAAAAATGGAAGCGTATTAGATTGCCTGAAAACGATTTGCAGCAATATGGCCATGCGCCTAAAACAGGACGAAACAAGCAATTGTGCTCAGGCGCAATCTGTTCAAAGAAAGTCGGAAACAGGGAATGTTGCGGAATACAACAATGCTTTTTGAGGCAAACAGGGATAGCCGAAACCAAAAGCCCATCAAGAACTCAGTTGCTTGTCCAAGCCGTATTCCTCCAATTTTTTATAGAGGGTGGTCCGGTGGATCTTGAGCAATTCCGCTGCCTTATTCTTATTGCCATGCACGAATTTGATAACCGTGGAGATCAAGCGCCTTTCGCTTTCCGCCAGACTCATGATCTTAAGCGATGCATCATCGTCCGGGAGGCTGCCGGAAGCCTCAACGTCAACCGGCAGAACGGAAGGCAGACCAAGCTCTTCCGCGCCAATCATATCGCCGGCGGCAAGAATCACACAACGTTCAACCAAATTGCGCAATTCACGCACATTTCCAGGCCAGGGATAGTGGTTCAAAACCCGGATGGCATCCGGCGTAAAAGCCTTGATGTTACGGCCAATCTGTTTGCAGTAAAATTCCAGAAAAGACTTGGCCAGAATTTCAATGCCATCCTTGCGCTCGCGTAAAGGCGGAATAATAAGCGGAACAACGGAGATCCGATAATACAAATCCTCGCGAAACTTGCCCTGCTTGACCATTTCCTGCAAATTCCGATGCGTGGCCACAATCATGCGCACATCAACATGCACCGGCCGCGAACTGCCCAATCGGCGAAATTCCTTTTCTTCCAAAACTTTTAAAAGCTTGCTCTGCAAACCCAGTTCCATATCGCCAATCTCATCCAAAAAGAAAGTGCCGCCATGCGCCACTTCAAGCAACCCGGCTTTCCGCCCTTTGGCGTCCGTAAAAGCGCCTTTTTCATAACCGAACAATTCGCTTTCCATAAGCGGACCAGGTATGGCGGAACAATTGATATCAACAAAAGGACGATCGCGACGCGGGCTGGCTCGATGAATGGATTTTGCCAGAACCCCCTTGCCCGTGCCGCTTTCACCAAGAATTAAAACCGTTGTTCCGGAAGATTGCGCGATTTTCCAGGCTTTCTCGTAAATATGGCCCATCCCCGCTGTGCCGACCAAATCGCCAAACAATGACGCCGATTGCGCGTCACCGCTGGTTATCCGCGACAAGGAAGATACCTGCTGATTCAAAGCGCGCTTGTCGTTGATATTGCGCAGAATTTTATCAAGCTGCACATCCTCAAACGGCTTGGAAAGATAATCATAAGCGCCATTTTTGAGCGCCAGCACGGCGCTCTTCACATCGGCAAATGCCGTCATGATCACAACATCAACTCCCGGATATTGCTGACGCGCTTCAGCAACAAACGCCACGCCATCGCCATCCGGCAGGCACATATCCACCAGCATCACGTCATACGCTTCTTCCGCCATATGCTCGCGCGCTTCGGCAATGGCGTCGCATGCCTGCACAGACATGCCGTCCCGGCTGAGACGATCATGCAAAGCCTTGCGCATCAGCACGTCATCTTCAACGATCAGAATTTTAAGCTCCATCGCCTGTGTTCCTTCCGTTTTCTCTGAATCAACGCGCTTCACGAACAAACATCCCGCTTGGTTGCCGCCGCCGGATCAGGCGCGCTTTCACTCTGCGCAAGAAGCGGCAGCCGGATAACAACACTGAACCCGGCTTCATCGCTTTGCGCCTGCAGGATGCCGCGCATTGCCGCAACCGAACGGTTGGCAATTGCCAGACCGATCCCCAAATGATCCGCGCGAGCTTTGCGAAAAGGCTGAAGCGCGCCAGACCACTCGTTCTCCGGAATGCCCGGCCCGCCATCCTGCACAATGATTGCAACCGTCTCGGCATTGCACAGACAGCGGATGGTCACATTGCGACTGGCGGACGGTTGTTTGCCAAACAGACTGCTTTCAGCCGCATTGTTCAGAATTTCCTTCAAAGCCGCCAGCAGTCCAAGATCGGAAGATATAACCGCATTTTCGGACCCGGCCTCGTGAATGCTATTGATGTGCACAAGCGGATAACGCGCGCGGAATTCATGCAAAGCCCTTGCCAGAATCTCGCCCAACAACCCCGGCTTCCCCTCCGGAACCGCATCCATCAGCAAGCTGAGCCGCAAGGCCAACTCGGCCAATCCATCGCATTCCCGGATAATCAATGGAAAATATTCTTTTTCCGAGGGCGTCAAACGATCGTCCAGCTGGGCGGCAAGCAAAGTGGTGGCCGCCTTCACACCGGAGGCGATATTACGCAGGCGATGCCGCAGCACACGGATCATCGAGGCGTTATTCTGTGTGTTTTCATTCATGTTTCATACCAGCACGGGTTAGCGTAATAGCCTCTTCCACGGAAGCAAGCAAAACCTGTTCGGACCATGGCTTGGTTACAAAACGCACCACATTCTGCAATTCGCGCAAAGCGCGAATATGCTCGGCCGAAGGATACCCGGAAAGCACCACTGCGCGCAAGGCGGGATAGCGCAGTTGCATCTCGTTTAGAAAAACAAAACCATCAGCGCCGGCCATGACCAAGTCGGTTATGACCGCATCGAAACTGCGCGCGCCAAGTTCTTTCAAGGCGGCTTCCACGCTTGAGCATCCGGTTACCGCAATGCCGGCGCGACCAAGTTCGCGCCGGATGGCATTGGAAACCGCCACGGAATCGTCCAGTGCCAAGACCGCCGCGCGGGTTTCGCCGCGCGGAACAGCCCATCCAACCAGATTCGCGCGCGATGCTGCGCTTTCGCTTTTTTGTTCCTCCTGCGGCATTTCCTCCGTTCTGATCGAACGCGCATCAACATGCGCCTTGATGACCAGCCATTCCAGCTTTTCCGAGGATAACAAGCGGTTGATCTGCTCGCGGGTCAGCGCCGTATTCGCCGGCAACAACAGAACATTGTTGAGTGTTCGTAAATCGCGCGAAAGCACCATCCCCGGCATTAGGGCCGTCGGCGTAATCTCGAATTCCCTATCGCTCTCCTGCCGCACCGGATCAAGATTGGCTTCCGCAAAGAAAATACGGCTGACCAGATCAGGATCAAGACGCTTGCCGCGCTGATTCATCAGCACACGGCGGGCCGCCTCCTCGCCGGCGGACGGTATGCCGGCCCCCGGATGCAACTCAACATCATAGGCATCCGCTACGGCAATCACTCTTGCAATCAGCGGGATTTTATCGCCCCGCAAACCCATCGGCCGGCCCGTTCCATCATAATGCTCATGATGATGCAAAATCGCCGTGGCAATGTGTCCAAAACCCTGCAGTTCGTTTAAAACCGAATAACCAACCTGTTCGTGCGTGGGCGCATCCGCAGGCAGACCCCACGCAGCCGGCGGATGATCGCCCGAAACAACAATGAACCCGATATCATGCAGCAGCGCCGCCGTCTCAAGCGCCGGAATGTCATCCGGCTTGAACCCGCCCATCTGTCCGATCGCCCGGCACCATTGCGCCACACGGCGGCAGTGCGCTCCAAAATGCGGCCGCTTCAAATCGAGCAGCGTCAACAATGCCTCCGCAATGCCCGCTTGCCGGGAAGCACGCGGCGTTTGCGCAGCCAGATCGGCGTCATTGGTATGCTGTGTTCCGGTGCTCATGTCCATCCGTAATCAGACAGCCCGCTCCGGATCAGCCGGATGCCCGCAAGGCAGTTCCACTGTCGCCACTGTTCCCCGACCCACCTGGCTGGCCACTGTAATCACACCTCCGTGAAAAGTGGCTATTTTCTGGGCAATAGCCAGTCCCAAGCCCGTCCCCTGTTCCGCCGGTTTGGTGGTAAAAAACGGATCGAAAATACGCCCGAGATTTTCGGCGGAAATGCCGACACCCGTATCGGATACATCCACCTTCACCTTGCCGGCGAGACCGGTCGTTCTTAAAGTCAGCTGCCCCGCGCCGGTCATGGCCTGCAAGGCGTTCATAATCAGAATCAGAAACATCTGGACAATCCGGCTGGGCATGCACATCACCTGCGGCAGTTCAGCATAGACGCGTTCGATTTTCACCCGATCACCGGTCTCCACCCGAACCAGCCGCAAGGCCTGGTCAACCAGGCAATTCAAATCGGATGCCACAAATTCCTGACGGTCATCCCGCGAAAATTCACGTAAATCCCCCGCAATGCGCGCCAGCAATTCAATGCCGTCCAAACAGTCCGTACACATGGATTCAAATTCACGGCGCATGGCGCTTACCTGCAAAGCCGTGCGCAATTTGCCGATGGCGGCTATTTTTTCATCAATCAGTGCCGGCGCGGCGCTTCGCGCGCAAAGGCCGATCAATTCTTCCTCAGCATCGAGTACCTGATATAAATCGGCAATCCCGGTTTTAAGCCCCTTGATATTGCTGATGATAAATCCCATCGGCGTGCTTAGCTCATGCGCCACCCCCGCCGATAACCGCCCCAGAACGGCATGTTTTTCCGCCTGAATCACCTGCTCCTGCGTTGAACGCAACTGCTCGGTCAGCGCCGATAATTCCCGGTTTTTCTGGGTAAGTTGGCGCTGCTTTTCCGCCAGATGCAGATGTAACTCGACACGCGCAACAATTTCACGCAAATCGCTGCTCTTCGATATAAAATCACGGGCGCCCAACGTCAGACCGGAGATCCGATCTTCGCTTTGATCATATCCGGAAAAGAGCAATAACGGCAAATCGGCCAGTTGCGCATTGGCGCGAATTTTTTTGCAAAGCTCCAGTCCGCTTTCCCCGGCCAGGCACATATCCAGCAAAATGATGTCCGGCGTCTGTTTGGCCAGAAAAGCCAAAGCCTCATCGCTGCTGCGCACGCCCTCGACAACATATCCGCTCTTGCGCAAGTACTTCTGTAGCAGAACAACGTTTTCCAGCTGATCGTCCACAATCAAAACCAAAGCTTTTTTTGTCTGTTCCGATGATATGTTCATAACATAACCTGTTTTGAACTTTGCCACTCAACATCAAGCCTGTCAATACCTTAATGGCGGAAATAAAGATGGCGCCCAGGACTGCGTCATGTTCGAAAAAGACGGCTCGGCCGGGACGCTTCGCCCCATCATGATGGCCAAATGTGGCTTTGGTGGGGCGAGACCTCCGGGCGAGCCGCCGAGTATGACGCAGCCCTGAGATGGCGCCGAAAAATCCTCGCCAAAGATTGACCTGCCAAAAATCAAGAGGATTTCAAACGCTTGTTATTCCATAACGCGGCAAAACAGAATGCAAATTGGTTTCCTGCAAGCAGATCGTCGGCTCTTAATTTCCGCTCAATTCTATTTTGCGGCGCCCCCCAAAAGAACAACACTATCCCTGCCTTTCCATGCAAACCAAAGTGTCCCCACAACGCCAAACGCAAGCTCGGAAACCGGCCGCATAATGTGCCGCGTGGCCCAGATAACCACAAAGGCGTCCGGAATCCGTTCGCAGAACCGAATAAGAATGTCTGACCAAAGAAGATTACGCAGTTCCTGAGGCATCTCGCGCCAGAGACGCAATGGATTGGCTTCCGGTATCCGATTCTCTCTTACATCATCGGCAATCCATCGTTGCTGCAATATGGCTGCGATAAGAGCGAGAATCAATGCGGCAATGAAAGCATTGCGAACGCCTTGCTCAACTCCCCAAACCGCTATACATGCGCCTCCCGCAACCGGACCGATCATCTTGGGAAGACGGCGCACAAGCGCGAGAACAGAGACTCCCATGGCGCGCCGGTGCCTGGGCACAACTTTCGCCAGAAGCTCCATCGTGGCGGGCAACGAGATCGCCGACCATGAAATAAAGAATGCCGCACCGACCAGAACTGCCCACCATGAGCGGATCAGGATGACCGTCGCGTAGCCAAGCATGGTGAGCACATTAAAGAACAGGAGGGCGCGCTTTGTGCCAAGTCGGTCGCTCAAATATCCGCCCGGGAAAGAGTATAGAGCGGATAGCAGATCATCCATTCCGGCCAACAATCCGATTGCCAGAACAGCCGTTGACGCCTGCGCCAAAGCTTGCAGGTAAAGCGGCAGAAACCGCTCCGCCATATGCTCGCCCATTCCAACGAGAACAACCATCCCCAACAAGCCGAACATGCTTCGTTTATGCGGATTTTGCGATTGAGAAGAATGTGGCATCGCGAAGTTCATCCCAAGGCGGTTCGTGTAAAACTCTCCTGAATCCGTAATCGCCTTGCCATGTCGCCTTTAATCCCATATCCACAACACCATGCCAAGCAAAATCACCAAAAAACTCGACCCCTATATCCTCATCCTTGCGATCTCATTTCCAGAAGATCCACGCCGTTACCGGCGCGGCTACACAAGCGCGGAATAAGATTATTAACCATGGAGACACAGAGATAGGATGAGAAATCGTCATGTGCTCTCATCAGGTTCTTTTTGAGAGTCAATGGGGAGAAAAAGGCGAGATAGCCCGCAGGGTTTTGATGATCGGCGGCAGTTTTTTAAGGAGATAGTCAATATCGGCTTCGGTGTTGTAGCGGGAGAGGCTGAACCGGATTGAGCCGTGCGCGGCCATAAACGGCACACCCATCGCCCGGATAACATGTGAAGGCTCCAGTGAGCCGGAAGCACAAGCCGAGCCGGAAGAGGCCGCAATCCCGCAGTCGCTCAAATGATAAAGGATGGCTTCACCTTCCACAAACGGGAAACTGATGTTCAGCGTGTTGGGCAGCCGATTGACGGTATCGCCATTGACAATGGAATCGGGGCATGCCGCCAGTAAACCGGTTTGTAGACGGTCGCGCAGACCGGCCACACGCGTTATTTCGTCATCCATCCTGGCCTGCGCCAAATCGCAGGCGCAACCCAAGCCGACGATATAAGGCGCATTTTCCGTGCCGCCCCGTTTGCCGGATTCCTGATGTCCGCCCAGCAGCAGCGGGCGCACCCGTGTGCCACGGCGGATATAGAGCGCGCCGATTCCCTTGGGCGCATGGAGTTTATGGCCTGAAAGCGACAGCATGTCCACCGGCACATCTCTGACATTGATCGGCATTTTGCCGACGGCCTGCACGGCATCCGTATGCATCAAGCTGCCGGCGGCCTTGACCATTTGGGCGATTTCGCGGATTGGGAAAACAACGCCGGTTTCGTTATTGGCCCACATGATGCTGACCAGCGCGCGCCCGCGGCTCAAGGCCAGGCGCAGATCATCAAGCTGGAGGCGTCCGCGCCCATCAACTTCAAGCTCGACCACCGGCAGACCGCGCTCCCTGAACATACGGCATGGCTCCAGAACGGCGGGATGCTCAACCCGCGAGGTGATCAGGGTGGCCATACCGTCATTTGCTTCCATTGCGCCGCGGATGGCCATGTTATTGCTTTCGGTTCCGCATCCGGTAAAAACAATTTCCGAGGCATCCGCGCCGAGCAGGGCGGCGACGCGCGCGCGCGCCGCTTCCAGACTGCGGCGCACCTGGCCGCCGAAAACATGCATGCTGGAAGGATTGCCCCACAAGTCGGTAAAAAACGGGTTCATCGCCTCGAGCACTTCCGGCGCGATGCTGGTGGTGGCATTGTTATCGAGATAAACATTCTTCATGACTGCGCTTCCTCAACAACCAGGTTTGGCGCAACAAACTCGCGCAAACGCGCTTCAACCACATCCTTGAGTGTAAAGCGCGCCACCTGGCAATTGGCGCACATGCCGCGCAAAGCCACGATAACCCGGTTTTCGATGATATCCACAAGCTCGATATCGCCACCATCCTTTTTCAGAATCGGCCGGATTTCCTTTTCAATGGTTTCCTCGATGAGCTTGATTTTCTGCAGCGTGGAAAGCCGTTGCGGCGGCGGCGCCGGCAGCGGCGGCGGTTGCGCGCCATGGATGCGGTTGATGATCGCCTGAATCTCAGGCTTGCATTTGCCGCAACCGCCGCCCGCTTTGCTGTAATTTGTAACCTGCTCGACGGTAGTCAGATGATTTTCGCGCACTACACGCTCAATTTCCTCTTCGGTAACGCCAAAACAATGGCAGACAATGTTGCCTTCCAGGATTTTTTTGGTTGTGGCGCCGGTGCGATAGTTTTCGATCGCTAGGGCCAGCGCTTCCCGGCCCATGACCGAACAATGCATCTTCTGCTCCGGCAATCCGCCCAGAAAATCGGCTATATCCTGATTGGTGATTTTGGCGGCCTCTTCGAGCGTTTTGCCCTTGACGATTTCGGTTAAAGCCGAAGACGAGGCAATGGCGCTGGCGCATCCGAATGTCTGGAATTTAACATCTGCAATCCGGCCCTGTTCATCCAGCTTGAACATAAGCTTGAGCGCATCCCCGCAGGCCATCGAGCCAACTTCGCCGATGCCATCCGGATTAGGGATGTTGCCGACATTGCGCGGATGGCGAAAATGATCCAAAACCTTTTCCGTATATTCCCACATTATTGCGCTCCCCCTTGATCGCCCTGGCCGGCCACAATCAGATTGCTTTGTCTGCCCAAACCCGCAACCGTCAGTTCGATCCGGTCGCCCGGCTGGAGATAAACCGGCGGGTTGCGCGCCGAGCCCACACCGGCCGGTGTGCCTGTTGAAATTATGTCGCCGGGCTGAAGCGTCATTGTGGCGCTGATGTATTCAACTAGAAATGGTATTTTGAAAATCAAATCGGATGTATGGCCGCTCTGCATGACCTTGCCGTTCAATTTTGATTCGAGCCGCAAAGCATGCGGATCGGGAATATCCGCGCCGGTTACCAGAAACGGACCCAGAGGACAAAAAGTATCCGGACTCTTGCCGCGAAACCACTGGCCGTCGGAACGCTGCGCGGCGCGATCGGTAACATCATTTAAAATCGTGTAGCCGGCCACGTAATCCAAGGCCTGTTTGGCGGCGACGGCTTTGGCTGTTTTGCCGATGATGACGGCCAGTTCAACTTCACAATCAACCTGCCGGACACTTTTGGGCAACACAATCGGATCATTCGGTCCGTTCAGCGCCGTGCCGGCCTTGGCAAAGAGAATAGGCGCGGCGGGAATCTGGTTGTCGAATTCACGGGCATGATCGCCGTAATTTTTGCCAAGACAAATAATTTTGCCGGGGCGGGCGACAGGCGGACCCAATCGCAGGTCTTTGGCCGGCAAAAGTTTGCGCGCCGGTTCCCGCAAGAGACTGGCCGCGCGTTCGAGGCCGAAATGCGAGAAAAAGTGTTCGTCATAATCGGCTATGTCAAAAGCCATCGCGCGAACATCAAGGATCATGGCTTCGGCGGATGTTTCTGCCGGATCAATCCAGATTCCCGGCCTTTCCGCGCCGGCTTGGCCAAAACGCACTAACTTCATTATGTCCTCCGATTCAGGCAAAATTTTTCAAGCGCAGTAAACGCGCCGCATTAACGCCGTAAATTTTGCGCAAGACATCATCCGGCAGCCCCAGGCCATACAAAGGCCCGGCGTTTTTCCATTGGAACTGGGTTTGAAAGAAATACTCATCGTTTGTTTCCAGCAAGCGGAACCAGGCGCGATAATTTACTTCGTCCGGCCAGCTATAATCCGTGCCCCACAAGATCCTGTCCGCATAGGCCAGGCACAATTCCCGCGCGGTATGCGGCTGCCGCCCCAGGCTGAGCAGGCGCGCGGAAGTATCAACATAAACATTGGCGTGCCGCCGCAGCAGCTCGCCGCAACGCCGCAAATCGTGATCGAGCGAGGCCAGATGCGGAAAAACAAAGGTGGTGGCCGGATTGGCGCCGGCCAGATTATCCATGGCGCGCAGCAAATCTTCATGCGCAGGATAGCCCGGCGCGCCCCATTTCCAGCGCATATCAGTCTGCCTGCAAGTCCGCAAATCCTCGTAAGTCTTGCCGATTGGCGCAAAACTGCGCAGCGGATCGGCGATATGATAAAGCACCGGCAACCCGCGTTCGGCCGCGGCTTGCCAGACCGGCTGCAGGCGCTGATCGTCCGGAGCAATCAGCTTACCGGACCGGTCGCGATAAACCAGACCAAGTTCCTTGAAAATTTTCAGGCCACGCCCGCCCAGTTTGAGGTCATGATCCATTTTACGCCGCACATAATCCGGCCAATCCTGATCATCGAGACGGCGGAAGTCCAGACCGAAGAAATAGAGCAAGCGCCCGTCCTCTTCCGTGAGCCCGCCCAGCGCCGGCTCGAAAGCCGCGCCCGGGAAAAGATCGCCGACCTGGCTGACGCCATAACGAACATTGGTGTTTTTAAAAGCGGCAATTTTCTGCGCGGCTGTCCGCCATGTGCCCAGGCAATGCAAATGGAAATCAATTGCCGGGAATTTGGCGCGCGGCCGATTATGTTCCGGAACGCGCAGCACCGGCAGATAGGCGTCCGGCGCCGGTTTGGCCGGCTGCGCCTGGCCGGACGCGCGCGCGTATTCCGCCTGCGACCGGCGCAGCCCGCCGACCAGTTGAATGGCCCAGCCTTCCAGTTGCTGAATTGCCGACGGCCCAAACATGCAGGTGCGCACTTCATAACCGCCGTTCTGCAAGGCATCAACCGTCGGAAAATAGCCGGCGCCATGATTGGAATAGCCGATCAGGAAGGTTGTCCGGAACGGCGAAGCCTTTTTGATGGCGGTTCCAAGTTCCGTAAACAATTCGCCGGGCATACCCAAAAGAAGATTGTTGCCCACGCAAAGCCCCTGTATTTCCGTATTATATTCGCCGTTCGGCAGGCCGAAACGCAGTTTGGCAAAATCGGCTTCCATGGCGGCATACATCTTTTCCAGACGCAACCGATCAAGCGCGCGCCCTTTGATTTTTTTGCGCTGGGCCTGATCGAGGGCGCGCTGAGCTTCTGTCCGGGCGGCTTCGGCCTCCGCCGGCAGCAAAGCGGCGCGCAGCGGCAAAGAAAGCGTCAGATTGCCGCCCGCCACGGACAAACCGCCCGCCGCCCGAATGCTTTTTACCAAACGCACGGTTTCACGGCCAAGCGTCCGGCCGATCTGCTGTGCGTGTTCGTATGTCCGGCCGGGAATATGTTTGCCCAGGGCGCTATCCTCGGCGGAATAACCGCCGGGATTGATATTTCCGCAAGCGCCATTGACAAACAAAACTTTCGGGTTGCCCGGCAGATGTTTTTGAACATATTCGCGCAGATATCCGGGATAATCCGCGGAAATCAGGAGATTATGCAAGTCAAGCGTTGTGGCATGGCAGGCGTGATTGACAATCACTCCCAGCAGTTTGCCGGAACGCGCATCGTCAAGACGCATGACAGTTACCGACCGGTCAACCGGGCCGTGCGCCGGGTCGCGGCGATTACCGCCAACGCCGGAGACCGCGCCAACCGCCGTGCCGATTCGCGCGGCGCGGCGATTCAAGTCGGCTTCCTGGATTACCTGTACAAGCCGGTCTTCAAGTTCGCAGCGCCAGCGTTGGTTCAGCAATCGGGGACTTTCCAGCGCCGGCCCGGAATGCGTGTGCGTCGCCGCAATCAGCATTCTCTCCGGGGCAATCGCCGTTTTGGCGCCGGCCCGCCGCCGCACCGTCTGCACGAGCGCCGGATTGACGCTACAGACATCCACCGCGCAAAGGGCGCTTTTCCGTCCGCTGCGGTCGTCAAAGACAACGGCCACGGCTTTTAGTTCATCATGAATTCCGACCGCCGGACCGGCCCTGTTATATCCGGCCATATCAACGCCCTTGGGCGGAGTGATAATTATTTCTGCGATTCCAACCAAAAACGGATGTTGCATATTTTTCCTTTCTTTGCTTGCCGACAGTATGCCAAAATGTTTTCTAATTACAACGAATTTTGGGGTTATAATCCCGAACACCAGGACTGCGGCATTCTGACCTCATCACGGATCCAGGATTTTCTTTGCCCTTGCCTGCCCTTTTGTTTTCCGTTATTTTCGACCTATTTGGCAAGCATCACGCAAACAAAACATCATCATTTAAGGTTCCGTTATGAAAATCATTTGCGCAACCAACATGCCTTATGCCCAGGAAGCGTTTCAAACACTCGGCACGGTGGAAATTCTGCCGCCGCGCGCAATCACGCCGGAGCGTCTGCGCGACGCCGATGCCCTGGCCATTCGCTCCACGCTGCGCGTAACGCCGGAATTGCTCAAGGGCAGCGCGGTACGTTTTATCGGCACGGCAACAATCGGCACCGACCATATGGACCTGGCGTATCTCGACAAGGCCGGCATTGCCTGGTGCGCGGCGGAAGGCTGCAATGCCAACAGTGTTTCCGAATATGTTGTTACAGCCTTGTTATGTGTGGCCCGCCGCCATGGCCTGACGCTGGAGGGCAAAACCATGGGCATCATCGGCGTGGGAAATGTCGGCCGGCTGGTGGCGGAAAAAGCGCGCGCGCTGGGGCTGCGTGTGCTCCTGAACGATCCCCCGCGGCGCGACGCCGAAGGCGGTTCCGCATTTACGGAATTAAACGCCGTTTTGGAGCAGGCCGATATTTTGACTCTGCACACGCCGTTAACCAAAAGCGGAACATATCCCACCTTGAATCTGATTGGGCGCTCTCAATTTGCCATGCTTAAGCCAGGTTGTCTTTTCGTTAATGCCGGACGCGGACCTATTATGAATTCGGATGCCCTGCTTGCCGCGCGTCAATCCGGTCTTGTTGCGCATGCCGTGCTCGACACATGGGAAAAAGAGCCTGTTTTCCGAACCGACATTCTGAAGCTGGCCGATATTGCCACTCCGCATATCGCCGGCCATTCTTTTGAAGGCAAAGTATTCGGCACGGTCATGGTTTATCAAAAACTCTGCCGTTTTCTGGGTGTTGCGCCGACCTGGACGCCGGATAAAATGATGCCGCCGCCGCTTGTTCCGGAACTCAAGCTGGACGCCGGCGGACTGGCGGACGAAGAGGCGTTGTGGCGCATTATCCGGCAGGTTTACGATATTGAAGCGGATGACCAACGTCTGCGCCAGGGCGCGGATTTGAGCGATGCCGAGCGCGGAGAGCTTTTTGAGCATCTGCGCCAGACGTATCCCGTTCGGCGCGAATTTCGGTTTACACGCCTTCTGCTCCAAAACAGCAGCGCGCGTTTGCGGGAAAAAGCAGGCAACCTTGGTTTTACCGTCGGATAGCGAAAATGACAATTCCACTTTTGCCGTTTGCGCACGGACAAACACGCCCTCAATTTGAATCCATCTGCGCCGAATTAGGCGCGCCGCCTTACCGCGCGCGCCAAATCTGGAACTGGCTCTATGGCCGGTTCGCCGCAGAATGGGCGGAAATGAAGAATCTGCCGGAGTCTCTCCGTCTGGACCTGGCGCGCCGGTTCGATCTGACGCCCGGCCGAACGATTTTGGCGCAGGATGAAAACGGCGCCGGCTCCACCACCAAGCTGCTTGTCGAACTGCGCGACGGCGAGCGGATTGAAGAAGTTTGCATTCCGGCAAAAGGCCGCACAACTTTATGCGTATCAAGCCAGGTCGGCTGCCGGTTTCATTGCGCTTTTTGCGCCAGCGGGCAGGCGGGATTGAAACGCAACCTGGCAACCGGCGAAATCGTGGGGCAGATCGTCAGTGTTGCCCGGCAACTTGGCGCCGCGCCGTCGCATGTGGTGTTTATGGGCATGGGCGAGCCGTTTGACAATTATGAAGCCGTTTTGGCCGCCATCCGCATCATTAATGACGCCGACGGACTGGCCATCGGCGCACGGCGCATAACAATCAGCACCTGTGGCGTTGTGCCCGGCATCCGGCAGCTGGCGCAGGAAGGCCTGCAGGTGGAACTTTCCATTTCGCTCCATGCGGTTGATGATAATTTGCGCACGCGGCTCATGCCGGTAAACCGCAAATATCCGCTGCGCGATTTGCTTGAAGCCTGCCGGGCTTATGCTGCGGCCACGGGGAGACTGATCACGTTTGAATATACTCTGATCAAGGGCGTCAATGACAGACCCGCCGATGCGCGCGCGCTGGCGCAGCTTTTGCGCCCTGTGCATGCCCGGGTCAATTTGATTCCATTGAGTCCTGTGGCGGAATTCAACGGCTGCGCGCCGGAACAACCGGCCATACGCGCCTTCCTGGCCGAGTTGGAACAGGCGCGGATCAATGCCACACTGCGTCGGTCGAAGGGCAGCCGGGTGAATGCCGCCTGCGGGCAGCTGCGTCTGGCCGCCGCCCAACAGCCCCATCCGATCAATCAACCGTAGCCGGGCGGCTCTTTTTGTCTGTCATCTGCCAGATTTAGAGCGTGGCCATAATGAAAGCCAGCGTAAAGAGCGCGACGGTTTCGATTACGCCCAGCGCAATGAAATAATTTGCAGAACCCTGCCCGGTTTCCGCCAGCGAATCGGAAGCCGCTGCGCCGGCTTTACCCTGCAACCAGGCAGAAAAGCCCATGGCAATCCCGCCAAAAATACCGGCGCCCAACAGCGCCGGCCAAGGGGTGCCCTTGCCGGCGGCGGCAACAATCTGCAAGAGAACAATAAATCCATAAATGGTCTGGGAAAGCGGCGCGCCAATAAAGGCCACCAGCATAAACGGCGCCATTTTATTCTGGGCATAGCATTTTTTCCATGCGCCGATAGCGCCCAGCGCGGCGGCGCCCGCGCCCAGCGCCGAGCCCATGGCAGCCAATCCCAGGACGGCAGCTCCGCCCACTTTACCCATTGATGCAATCATTTCCGGTGTCATCAGGTTTTTCCTTTCTATCTTGATTAAGTAACACGACCTCTTTCGGCGTATTTTTCCCCAAATTGATTATTTTGGTTGTTCTTCCGTCTGTGAACCGGAAGCAAACGGTTTATAACGAATACCCAGCCATTGAATACCAAGATGGCTGGAAAATTCAAGCGCATTTAAGCGCACCCCGTGCACCAACACCGCCAGACCGCACAAGGCGATGTTCAGCAGATGCACAAGGAAAAGAATGACGGCGGCGATCAATCCGGCCCAGACGCTTTTTATGCCATTGCCCAGCACAAGATCGTTAAAAGCGAGGATCAATGTTGTCGAAGCGCTGCCGACCAGATAAAGCCGCATATAAGAAACCACATCTCCGAAATTACCGATGATGGTGAAAGGCAACACGCAATAATTGGTCCATTCGGTTTTGATTTTTTTCAAAGGCGTGGTAAATAAAACCACAGCCGCAATTGAGAAGCCAAACAACCACAAAACAAAGCCCGGCATGGGGCGGCCAATTACAAAATAACAGGCGGTATAATACATAGTCCAGGCCAACCCGATCCAGCCGATCTGGGCGATGGCCGTCGTGCTGCGGCGTTGAAGCAAGCCATTCCAGGCATGCGCAATGGTCAAATGAACGGAACCGATCAAAAAGCAGAGATGAATCATATTGGATTCTTTGAGCAACCATTCAATCCGCAGCGCCTTGAGGGCGGCAGGCAGATTCTGAATGCCCATATATGATCCGGTTAACACACCCCAGATAACGGTTGCCGTGCCGAGAATGCGCAGCAATGGGATCAGCGCCGGCGGCGCCGACTTCCATTTCCACTGCATGATCGCCGTCAGTCCCAGCAACAACAAGCCATAGACGGCATCACTGACCAGCATTGCCACAAAAATGCTGAAAAACACCAGAAAAACGGCGCTGACATCCATT
>CAZMFH010000010.1:0-9136 GCA_964565485.1 uncultured Verrucomicrobiota bacterium
TGTTGATTTTATCGGCCAAATACTTACAATGCTGAAATTGAATCGTCAAACACTGAATAAATAGGAGAAAAGATCATGGCCGTGATTAATTTTGGTGGTGTTAAGGAAACCGTTGTGACCCGCAAGGAATTTTCCGTGGCGCGGGCCAAACAGACTTTGCGCAATGAAACAATTGTCGTGCTTGGCTACGGCGTTCAGGGTCCGGCACAGGCGTTAAACCTGAAGGACAACGGATTCAAGGTTATTGTCGGGCAATCGCCCAAATTCAAGCGCGACTGGGATCGCGCCCGTGGCGACGGCTGGGTTCCGGGCAAAACACTTTTCGATCTTGAGGAAGCCGTGCAGCGCGGCAGCATTATTCAGATGCTCGTTTCCGACGCCGCTCAGAAACAAATCTGGCCGAGCGTCCGCAAAAACCTGAAAGCCGGCGATGCGCTTTATTTTTCACACGGTTTCTCGATCGTTTTCCAAAAGCAGACCAATATTATTCCGCCCAAGGATGTGGACGTCATCATGGTCGCGCCAAAAGGATCGGGCACATCCGTCCGCCGTAATTTCCTTTCCGGCGCCGGCATCAATTCGAGTTTCGCGGTTTTTCAGGATGCCACCGGCCATGCCCGCGAACGGTGCATCGCGCTGGGCATCGGCATCGGTTCCGGTTATTTGTTCCCCACCACCTTCGACCATGAAACCGTCAGCGACCTGACCGGCGAACGCGGCGTACTGATGGGCGCATTGGCCGGGCTGATGGAAGCGCAATACACCGTGCTGCGCGCAAACGGCCATACACCCAGCGAGGCCTTTAATGAAACAGTCGAGGAACTGACGCAAAGCCTGATCCGGCTGGTTGATGAAAACGGCATGGACTGGATGTTCTCGAATTGCTCGGCCACGGCGCAACGCGGCGCTCTGGACTGGAAGCCGCGTTTCAAGGCGGCCACTCTGCCGGTTTTCAAGAAATTATATGCGGCCGTAAAGTCCGGCAGCGAAGCTCGCCGTGTGATCGCCATTTGCGGCAAACCGGATTACCAGCAAAAGCTGGCGCAGGAATTAAATGCGCTGGGTAATTCAGAAATGTGGCAGGCCGGCAAAGCCGTCCGCGCCCTGCGCCCCAAAGAACCGGCGCGCGCCATCACCAAAGGCACCAAGGGCGTTGTTGGACGCAAAGCCTGAAATCTGCGCAACGTTTGCAACCCGGACGCAATCGGAACCGGAACACGACCTCCTTGCGAAAGTCGTGTTCCGTTCCACTTCAAGCACAAGCCTATGAAAATGATTTCAATCCAGCTTGACAACGGCGCAGCCCGGCGTGTTCCTGTCGGTACGCCAGCCTGCGCTCTGCTTGCACGCGCACGCGCCGAAAATGGTCCGCCATATATCGGTTGCCGCGTAAACAATGACGTCATGGAACTCTCCGCCCCCCTTGCGACTTCCTCTAAAATCAAGTTCCTGACCATGGCCGACCCGCAAGGCATGTTGATCTATCGGCGTTCGTTGACGTTCCTCGCCGCCAAAACCGCCAGCGCGCTCTTCCCAAAAAGCGAATGCTCAATTGAACATTCGCTGGGCACAGGTTTCTTTTTCCGCTTTACAGACGCCGCCGGACGGCCGCTGACCAAGCGGCAGGTGGAGCAACTTGAACAGGCCATGCGCGAACAAGCTGCGCGCTGCACGCCAATTACGCGCCGGACAGTTACATTTGCGGAAGCCCTCAAGCTATTCGCGCGCAGCGGACGCCAAGACACCGTCAACCTGCTCCGCTTCCGCAATCCGCCGCTCATTGAACTGCACCAATGCGAGGATTTTTTCGATCTCGATCACGGACCTCTGACGCCCGATCTGGGCGCCCTGACCTGCTTTAAACTGATCAATTATCCGCCTGGTTTTGTGCTGCAACTGCCGGCGCGCGAACACCCTGGGCGCGTAACGCCGTTTCGCGACCAACCGCATCTCTTCCAGATTTTCCATGAACACAAACAATGGGGACGTATTCTTGGCGTTACCAGCACAGGACGGCTCAATGAACTGATCGTTGACGGAGGAGTGCGTGAATTTATCCGCATTCAGGAAGCTTTGCACGAAAAAAAACTGGCTCAAATCGCCGATCAGATCAGCGTGCGCCGCCGCCAACTCAAAGTTATCCTGATTTCCGGACCATCGGCGGCCGGCAAGACCACTTTCGCCAAGCGGCTCGCCGTCCAGCTTGAAGTCAACGGGCTGAAACCAATCATGATTTCACTGGATAATTATTATCAAGACGATTCCAAGACGCCCCGCGACCGCGAAGGCCGTCCCGATTATGAACATATTGAGGCGCTCGATATCGCCCTCTTCAACCGGCACCTGCTGCGCCTGATTGACGGACGCCCCGTTACCATGCCGCGTTTCGAGTTCGGCGGCAAACGCCGCGCCATTTCCGGCGCAACAATCACGCCTACGCCAGACCAGATCATTATCATTGAAGGCATTCACGGCCTAAATCCGCGCCTGACCCACAGCATCCCCAAGCAACGCAAATTCAAGATTTACATCAGCGCCCTGACCCAGTTGAACATTGACGCCTTCAACCGCATTTCCACCACCGACAACCGGTTGATGCGCCGGATGGTGCGCGATCACGCCTATCGCGGCAATGCAGCGCTGGCCACTATGCGGATGTGGCCTTCGGTGCGGAGCGGCGAAAAAAAATGGGTTTTTCCATTTCAATCCGCAGCAGACGCCACATTCAATTCGGCCCTTGATTACGAACTGGCCGTGCTCAAGCCGCTTGCCGAACCTCTGCTCATGGAAATCAAACCGATGCACGCCGAATATTCCAAAGCCCGGCGGCTGCAGGAATTTCTCTCGAACTTTTTGCCGGTTTCGCCGAATGATGTGCCGCCGACATCAATTCTGCGCGAATATATCGGCGCCAGCGGCTTTCAATATTAAACAAGGAGATCGTTATGCGCACATTAAATCTGGAAATTAACCTCTGCCCCGCTGAGTTAATGCGGGGCATGACTGAAATAAAAAGCGATTATACCGCCCGCTTTTCAACCTCACAGCGCGCGCCAAACGTCAGTTTCATCAAAAACCCCGACACGGCAAACCAAGGGCTTGCGGTAATCAAGGAACCCGGGCGCATTACCGTCAAATACAGCCGTAAAACAGACGCTTTCCGCGCCCTTGGTCGTCTTTTCGGAGAGGAAGGCGCGGAAGCATTGCGCGCTGATTTTTCCGAAACACCCCGTTTTGATGTTCTGGGAATCATGGTGGACTGCTCCCGCAACGGAGTTTTGCGTCCGGAAGCCGCCAAAATCCTGCTGCGCCGTTGCGCGCTCATGGGCATCAACATGGTCATGCTTTACACAGAAGACACCTATGAAGTCCCGGAAGAGCCGTTCTTCGGATATCTGCGCGGACGCTACACCTGGGATGAACTCAAAGACCTCGACAACTATGCTGATGCGCTTGGGATCGAAATGATTCCCTGCATCCAGACGCTCGGCCATTTGAAACAAGTCCTGCAATGGCCGGCCTACGCAGCTTATCGCGACACCGACAGCGTCATGCTCGCCAACACCCCCAAAACGTATGAGCTTTTGGAAAAGATGATCACCGCCGTTACCACGCCCTTCCGCTCACGCCGCATTCACATTGGCATGGATGAGGCGCACGGCATCGGCAGCGGCGCTTATCGCAAAATGTTCGGCGAACAAAATCCTTTTGAAATCATCAACCGGCATCTGAAGCGGGTGCGCAACCTTTGCCGCCAAATGAATCTGCGCCCAATGATCTGGAGCGACATGTATTTCCGCCTCGGTTCCAAAACCAACGCCTATTATGACCTGAACAGCAAGATCCCGCGCAACGTCATCACCGGCATTCCGCAAGATGTTGATCTGGTCTATTGGGACTATTACCATACGGACAGCGAATTTTATGAAAACTTCATTGATAAACACCGCGCCATGGGTCAGGAACCGGTCATGGCTGGCGGCGTCTGGACGTGGAATACTTTCTGGAGCAATCTGCCCTTCTCCATGGCCGCAACGGAAGCCTGCATGCGCGCCTGCAAAAACAAAAAGCTGCGCCAGGCTTTTGTAACGCTTTGGGGCGATGACGGCATGGAATGCGATTTGTTTTCCGCCCTGCCCGGCATCCAGTTCTTTGCCGAACACGGGCATGCGGACCGTGTTAACAATGAACTGCTGCGCGCGAATTTCCGCGGAATATGCGGCGGAAATTTCGACACCTGGCTGAAAGCCAGCGATCTGGATCACATCCCCGAAAGCAGCGGACCATCCAAAAGCTATGGAAACTGTTCCAAATGGCTGCTCTGGCAGGACCCATTGCTGAGCATGTTCGATCCGTTGATCAGTAATCCGCTGGCGCTCAAAACGCATTATGAAAATCTCTCTGCGGCTCTGACACGCGCCGCGCGCACGGCGAGCGAAGATAAAAGGCTGCTTTTCCCGGCGCTGGTGGCGCGCACCCTGGCGTTAAAATGCACACTGCGGCGCGAAATGGCATTGGCATATCGCGCCGGCAACCAGGCGCGCCTGCGCCAATTGCTCCAGCCGCTGGCCGAATTGCGCCGGGCAACGGCCAATCTCCGGCAGGAACATGTCGCCTTGTGGCTCAGTCTCTACAAACCTTTCGGCCTGGAAGTCCTCGAATGCCGTTACGGAGGCTTGCAAGCGCGCCTGGACAGCCTGAACGACCGTTTGAACGCCTATTTGCGCGGCAAGCTCGATGCAATTCCGGAACTGGCCGCCACGCTGGAACCGCTGGTTAAAATGCCCGCCGGCGATTGTCGTTTTTCTTATGATCGCGCCGCGACCCCAAGCGCCATCAAGTGAAACCGCAAACATTAATATTCGATTTGGATGGCACACTGGTGGACTCACGCCAGGATCTGGCCACAGGCGTCAACCTCATGCGCCGGCATTACGGGCTCGCCCCGCTCGCCATGCCGATGATCGTCGGCTTTGTCGGCAACGGCATTCACAATCTGGTTGCCCGCGCCCTGCGCGATGCGCCACGCGCCATTGATCTTGAAGAAGCCGTGCGCATCAACGCGAACTTTTACCGGCAGCACATTCATGATGCCACCAACCTGTATCCCGGCGTCGCCCGGGGCTTGCGTGAACTGGCGCAAGCCGGACACTTTCTGGCGCTCTTCAGCAATAAACCGGAAAACTCCTGCCAAACACTTTTGCGGCATTTCGAAATTGACGTATTCTTTGCGCGCGTGATTGGCGCCGACAGCGGCATGCCGCTCAAACCGGCGCCGGATGCCATTCTGGCCATTATGCATGACAGCCGCATGACCACAGCCGAAACCTGGATGATCGGCGACCACAAAGCCGACCTGGCGGCGGCACACCAGGCGGGCGTTCACTCCATTCTGGCGACCTATGGATTCGGCACACGCGGAACGGAAAAACCGGAACGAGAATTCGCCGGTTTTATGCAGATTGCCGATTTTTTTCTACAGCAATAAACGCCGCAACAACCCAATCATTGAAAGGGACTACTTCTTTCTTTTCCGGGCGGCGCTCAATCAGACCGCCTGACAGACATCTCGCCTGAAAACACGGTCAGCAATCCGTCTCGCTCACATTCAAAGAGAAGCGCGCCTTCCTCATTGAGACCGACAATCCTTCCGTCATGGATCCGATCTGAAACGGCCAGACTGATGCGTTCACCCTTGTATGCCAGATAATGACGCAGCGGATCAATGATCGCGGCCAGACCCAAACGCTCGAATTGATCAAACAAAGCCGCGAGCTCATCCAGTATTTTTTTTAAAAAGCCTTCCGGACAAATCTCGCGTCCGGTTTGCGCCAAAACTGATGTTGCCGGCTGCCCGACATCGGCCAATTCGACCTGGGAACTGTTGATATTGACGCCGATGCCAACCACCATGGCGGCATCATTGCCGGCCGTTTCGCATAAAATCCCGCATATCTTCGCGCCGGCTACCAAAACATCATTGGGCCATTTGATCAAGGCGCTCAAACCGTATGAAGACAAAGTCCGCACAACCGCCAGCGCCGCAAGCTGCGCCAAATTGGGCCGGTTGCGGGACGGAACAGCGCCCAGCGGCAGTTTAACGGAAACACACAAGTCCCGTCCCGCCTGCGCCCGCCACATTCTCTGGAAACGTCCGCGCCCACCGGTTTGACTGACGGCCCGAATAACACTGTAATCCTCAAAACCGGCATGATGTGTTTTTAAAAAAGTGTTGGTGGAAGGCAGAGTATCGAAAACAAAGATGTTGAACCGCCCGTGTGAAATCACACTGCGCCATGATATTTGACCGGAATGTTCATTTTTCATATTGGGAATATATCGCCAAGACAACCCAAATACAATCTTCCGAATCCGTTTGCCGTCATTATGCTCCGGCAGCAGTCCCCGGCCGGACAATACCCTCGACAACAATCGCGCGCGCCGGTTCCGCCGGACAATTGCTTTCACAGGCGCCGCATCCGCGGCAAAGCGCCTCATCCACCTCCGGGCAATTGACGCCCTGCTGCCTGACAATCCGGATAGCCTGGTAAGGACAGAATTCGTCGCAAACCATGCAATATTCGCCGCGTTCCCATGCAAGGCAAAGTTTTTTATCAATCCGCGCCCGGCCCATGCGCCAAGACTGCTTGGCTTCCACCGACAAAAGCCGCAAAGCGCCGGTTGGACAAACGGTCGTACAGACACGGCACCACTCATTGCAATAACGCTGCCGAAAATCAACCCGCGGCGCAAACCATCCGCGCCAGTTGCCGAAGGCAAGATCGGTTTGAATAATTTTTTCCGGACAAGCTTGCAAACAATTGCCACAGCGCGCGCACAAACCGGAAAAACCAGGATCGGCAACCGCGCCCGGCGGACGCACAACGGGCGCCTGACCTCCGCCTATTTTGCCGGCCATCAACCAGCCCGCGGCGCAACCGCCCAATAAGGACAGAAAGGCGCGCCGCCGCAAACGCCAGTTCCAGGCGCCGCCGGAAGCCGCAGCAGCGGAGGAAAATCCGCCTTGCGAAATATCATGCAGGCGTTTGCCGATTGCGCCCAGCCGGCACTGAACCGCGCCAAGCGGACAAAGGCGCTCGCACCAGGCATGCGGCCACAAAAACGAAAACAACACAAGCGCCATTCCAGCGCCAGCCGGCACAAAACCAAGCCAGGTCAAATGTTCCCTGCGCCAGACACTGAAAAGCGCCGTCCATAAAACCAGCGGATCCAGAAATAACAAGCTGGCCGAACCAGCCAGCGCCCCGCCCAAAACAAACAATGCCAGGTATGGCGCCAAGCGGGGAATTCCGCTAACATCCAAACGCGCCTTGCAATTCAATTTGCCGCAAAACGCCAACAAAGCCCCCAGCGGACACAAATGATAGCAAAACCAGCGTCCGCGCAGGAGCGCCAGGATCAAAAGCGGCAAACCAAGCAGCATCCAGCCATCCAAGGCGCGCCGGGCAATAGCCGCCGCCAGCCCCACAAACGGACTGGCGGCCGGCAACAACTTGACCATGAACGGCCAAGGCAAAAGGCCAAGACTCAAAAGCGCGCAAAAAACAACCATTAACCCACGAATAATCGGCCATTTATATTTCCGCACCTGCGCATCTCCTCCCTGCGGGTGTGCTCAAACATGCACATGATGCGCGCGGATTTGATCAAGATCGCCGCAGCCGACACCCATTTCATGCGCAATGGCGATATGCGGAATATCAAATGGCTTCTTGCCGAAAAGCGTTGCAGCATAAGCATCAACCGCCACAGGATCGCAACCAAACACAAGCTGATCAGGATAAGCCAGCTTGCCCGGTCCACGCGGACCCTTGGTGGTCATGATACGGATGGCATCAAGAATAACAAGCGAAGGGCGAATAAAAGTGCTGAAATCGGCAATGCACTGATGCAAGCCGTTGCGATGCCAATAACCGCGATCATTGACCGAGCCCATCCAGTTTTTCATTGAAAGCGTAAGGGTCGCCCCGCCATGATTCTTGGCAACAGGCATATTGATCAGGCAGTCGGCATCCAAGACATCGGCGACAACATCCACCTGTTGCAGCTTTTTGCCCTGCGGAATGGCAACTGTCCGAAATCTTGCAGCGCTCTCCGGGCAATACATTCGACCTCCCGCCCGTTTAACGGCGTCTAAAATACCGCTGCGGGCAAAAGCCTCTTTGAATGGCGAACAGGTTTTTTCGGGCACAACAACTTCAGCGGCGCCGGCGCGCAGACAGGCACGTACGCAATTTTCCACCAACTCCGGATGCGTGTTGCCGCCCTGCTCCGGATCGGAAGCCCAGGCGGCATTGACTTTCAGCACCGTCTTTCCGCCCGGCTTGATAAATTTTGACCATCCCCCGCATTTGGCAATACCCTCATTGAGCATGCGCGCAATATCCTTGCCGTGGACAACATATATGACGCCCCCGCCGGCATCTTCCGCGCGCAAACGCGGCAGACAAATACCGCCCACCGCCGCCGCTGTTACTCCAGTCAAAAATTTACGCCGCGTTATTGTTCCATGCATTTTGCCACCTCTTCCACGCACACCTGGAACCAGGTTTTTTACTTGCGGCACAATTCCACATGCGGATTAGCGCCATAAACAATCCGCACGCGGTCGCCGTCATTCAGAATGGAAAGACGCGCCGCCTCGACCACAAGTTCATTGATGGAACTATTGGCCGGCGTGGCGATCAGACCCTTTTCGTCAACAGCCTTGATCATCTCGCGCCGCGCGGCCAACGCCTGCTCCGGCGCCAAGCCGGCAACGGCATTCTCGATTTTATGGATAACATTGAGCGAGGCCGCCACCGAATCAAATCCGTATCCGACAGGCTTGAAACCTTCGCCCTCCCAGGGCACAAGCCGATAAAAATCCGGATTGACGTAGTTATAATGCGAGCCCGCGCAACCAATTCCTTCCAAATAGCTATGCGCCACGCCGCGAAACTGATCGTCATGCAAAACCATGCCGGTTTTGCCTTTGCCCTCACAAAACATGGTCAGGCACTGTTCATTGCTGCCGGCTCCGTTATCCGGATAACCAAGCCCGTCGGTTACGGACAAGATGGCGCCGTTTTCATAAATCACACGCCCGTTGGCCCACCAATTGCCCTCCTTGCCG
>CAZMFH010000010.1:9146-24047 GCA_964565485.1 uncultured Verrucomicrobiota bacterium
GAAAGCGCCCCTTAACGCCGGCCACTGAAACCTCGACCGGCCTGATTCCGGTGATAAAATAGACCAAATCAACGTAATGACAACCCACATAGACAAATGGATCGGTTTTGTCCACTGTGAACCAATTCTGGAAGTTGGAAGAGCGATAATAATACGGTTCGATCAACTTGGCTTCACCCATCACAAATTCGCCAAAATGCCCCAACCCGTATTGCCGACGGGCAATCAGGGAACGGCGGTCAAAACGCTTGTGATATTCCACGCCGACAAAAAGCCCTTTCGCATAAGCCTCTTTTTCAATTTCAACCGCCTGCGCATATTGCAGCACAAGCGGCTTGACGCACAAAATATGCTGATTGGCCGCAAGCGCCTCCTTGACAACCTGATAATGGAACTGATCCGGCATGGCCACAATCACAGCGTGATACGGCGGTAATCCGGCAAGAATTTCTTTATAAAGATCGGGGTAACACTTATCCGCCGCCTCCGTAAACGCCGGATAAGGCGTAAAAGACTGACTCGGAAAGGCCTGAACAATATCCGGCGAATCCCGGAGCATCTTCAAGGGCGGCGAATTCAAAGCGCAAACACTGATTTTGCCCATTACCCCCGTGCGCTGCAAATGATAGACAGCCGGCAGAATCAGATCATGCGTAATCATGCCGCCGCCAATGATCGTAACATCCGGACACTTCATAAAAATCCCCCCTGTAATCGAGCGTGTTTTATTTGTCAGCCTGCTTTTTGATTTGAGATTAATGTTTTGACGCAATAACCTTTGCGCACATAATCACAAATTCGACCGGACGGGTCAATGCTTTTTGATATTCAGGATTCGGAACGGGGCGCGGAATCACAAGAATCCCACTTGTTCGCGGCGCAGGCAGGCGGAATCAATCTCGGTTACAAACCGCGACGGCGGAAAAAACTGGGTTTCGCCATCCGGCAAACGCCGCACAGAAGGCGCGCAAAGAAACAGCTCGTCTTTGGCGCGGGTAACCGCCACATAAAAGAGGCGTCGCTCTTCTTCATCGTCGCCGGACTCATTAATTGAACGATTGGAAGGGAACATGCCGTCTGATGTCCAAAGCACAAAGACAATCTTCCACTCCAGACCCTTGGCCTGATGGACCGTGCTCAAGCGCAGATTATCCTGATCAGTCTTGTCGGGGCGGTCGGCCTCGGTATCGAGATTGGTTACCAGCGCAACTTCATTGAGAAACGCCTCCGCCGACTCGAAAGTCGCCATAAAATTCATCATTTCCTTGAGATCTTCAATCCGGCGTTCACAGTCATCAAATGCATCCCGGGCATATTGCTCATAAAACACCGCGACAAAGCGATAGACAACCTCAGCCGGATCTTCGGCAAGATTTTCGGTCCGGTAAGCTTCAAGCACCGGCTCGATAACGCGCCAGCGCTCCAGCGCCGCAGCAGGCAGACGCGCGGCAAGCGCCGCGCGTTTTTCGGGCATATCCGCCGCGAAACGACCATCAAGCAAACGCCAAATTTTTTCGGCGGTTTTGGACCCCACCCCCGGCAAAAGCCCCATAAGCCGCGTGAAAGCAAGCTGGTCGCCCGGATTATGTAAAACGCGCAGCAAGCTGCAGGCATCCTTGACATGCGCCTGTTCAAAAAAGCGCACACCGGAGGTAACGGCATAGGGCACACGCGAACGGGCCAATTCAAGCTGCAATTCCATGGCGTGGTAATGCGCCCGATAAAGCACAACCATATCGCGCCAGGCCACGCCCCTTGCGCGCAACAAACGGATCTGCTCAAGCACGTAGCGCGCCTGATGCGCGCCATCGCGCAACAAAGCCAAAACCGGCTTGCGCGAAACAGGTCGGGTGGCGCGCAAAACTTTTTGAAACTGACGCGGATTGCCGGCAATGCACTGATTGGCAACATGCAGAATTTCCGGCACACTGCGATAGTTGGTTTCCAGCTTGAAAAGCCGCGCATCGGCATAACGTTCGCGGAAAGTCATGATATTGCGATAATCCGCGCCGCGCCATGAATAAATGCTTTGGAAATCATCACCCACCACCAGCAAATTACGGTGGCGCGCCGCAATCAGGTCAACCCAGTCGGCCTGAATCGGATTGGTATCCTGATACTCGTCCACCAGAACGTAAAGGAATTGCTCCTGATAACGCGCCAAAACATCAGCATGTTCCTGGAAAAGAATCAGGCCGTTAATCAAGAGATCATCAAAATCCATGGCATTCTGGGCGCGTTTTTTGCGCTGATAGCACTCGCAAACCTTCAGGACATCCGCAGGATCCACAACATGCGCGCCGTTCGCAAAGCGGTCTTCCACAGCGCGCCGCATGTTCTGCCGGCGGTTGACCGCCCCGCTCACGAGCGACATCAAAACCTCAGGCTTTGGAAATTCGCGACCTTTCAGTTTCAGATCCGCCAAACATGTCTTGATCATGCTCAGGGAATCATCGCGATCCAGAATGGTAAAATCCAGGCCGTAACCGAGCTGATCGGCATGGCGACGCAAAATACGGTTTGCCATATGATGAAATGTTCCGCCCCAAAGCCCGCCCACGCGCAACCCCACCAAAGACTCGGCGCGTTCGAGCATTTCGCGCGCCGCGCGATTGGTGAAAGTAAGCAAAAGAATCCGGCGCGCATCAACGCCTTGCTCAACCAGATAGGCAACGCGGTAAACCAGCGCGCGGGTTTTGCCCGTACCGGCGGCGGCCAGGACAAAAATCGGACCATCCGGCGCGGTAACAGCGGCAAGCTGTTCGACATTCAGCGCCTGGTCATAATTAAGATTACCGGGCAACGCTTCCAAAAAATCACCTTTTCCAAAAAAACAACCGCCACTCAATCAAACATCGAAATACAGCATTTCCGCCGGCCAGGCAAACCGGACGGCGCTCCTCAGATGCGCGCGGAAGGTCAATTTTGATCAACCGGCGAAACTTGTTGCAGACGCGCGTGCATCTGCAGCAAATCCGATATGCTGAAATCCTTTAAAGATTCCGCCGTACCACAATCCCATTTACCCATCAGATGCCGGATAGCCGGATTGAGCGCATCCAGCCCCAAACTGTGCGGCGTGGCGCCGGATTGCAAAATAGCGCCAATAACATCCTTGACCCGGATCAGGTCCGGCACTTTCAGCAGCACATAGCGGCCGTTGCCGTCAGCAGTTTCAACCAGCAGTCCGGCGCAAACCAATTCATCCACAACCTCATTGATCAAACGCACCGGCACCCGATGTATCCGGGCATAAGCATTGACTTCAAAGTGCGGCACACTGATCATCATGGATTGCGCGGCATGCGCAATCACGGAAAGCGCCAGCATAATGCGCGATTGCGGGCTGGCGCCGTGCGCTTTTTGTTCCATTTTATAGGTGGCCACATTCTGCAGGGCGAACCCGATTTCAGCGCCCAGTAAAACAATCCACCAGGAAATATAGAGCCAAAACAGAAAGATCGGCACAGACGCCAGTGTGCCGTAAATGGCGTTATAACGACTGATACCGACCTGAAGCGAAATATACGTCCATTGCCAGATGATCCACAACGATCCGCCCAACAAACCGCTGACAACCGCCGGCACGGTCTGCACACGCGTATTGGGCATAAGCTTATAAAGGAAAATAAAAGCAACCCATGTAACCAGCAGCGGCAAAACAGACAAAAGCCGCATATAAACCAGATGCGCAACGCCGAACCGCATTTCAAGCCAATGGATGATGGTCGGATTGCTTAAAGTGGCATTAAAAGTCGTGGCCGCCACCATCAGAATCGGCACCACCATCACAATACTGAGATAATCGGAAAACTTGCGGATCAGCCGGCGCGGCACGGAAACGCCCCAGACCCGATTAAACGACATTTCCACGCAACTGAGCACCTGCACCACAGTCCAGAGCAAAAGCACCAATCCGATGCCGCCCAATGTGGCAAAATTTGTGTTGCGCACATAGGTAAAGAGATTAATGACAAAATCCCGGAACTGATCCGGCATGGCCGCCACCGATTGAATCAACCGCTCTTCCGCCCATTCGCCGGCGCCCAAGCCACGCAGCACGGCCAGGGCCAGAGCCAGAATCGGCACAATCGCCATCAACGAGCTGTAAGTCAAAGACGCGGCATGCAAGGGGCATTCGTCTTTTTGAAACCCCTTGAAGACGAGATAAATAATGCGGACAAAATTAATACCAAGGCGCCTGACGCGCGAAAGCGAACCAAGGTCAATATCCCAGATGCCTTCGGAAATAAAACGCCAAACCCGTTGGGGCAGCGACAGCTTGTTTGAGTCAATCATGCCTGCTCCACCGCTGATTTCAAAAGCACACCGGCTTGGAACATGGCCCAAGCCGCCCAGGTTTTCATATCGTATAATTGCGCGTTCGCAATCAGCGCCTGAACTTCGCGCTCGTCGAGCAAAACCAGATCCAACTGTTCGTCAGGGTCCGGGTCGGCGGCGCCGCCAGGCTGCAATTCAGCATAAAAGAAAACGATACGCTCGGAGGAATAACCCGGCACGGCAAAAGCCTCGCCCATTTTGACGATCCGTCCGGCTTCAAACCCGGTTTCTTCGCGTATTTCACGACGCGCACATGCTTCCGGCTCCTCGCTCGGCTCAAGAGTACCGGCAACAATTTCGAGCAATTCGCGTTCAACCGCCTTGCGAAATTGCCGCACAAACACATAACGTCCGTCCGGCGCACGGGCCAAGACCGCCACAGCGCCAGGATGCCGGATAACTTCGCGCCGCGCGCGCCGCCCATCCGTCAGCGCCACTTCAAGCACATCGAGATTAAGCAGCCTGCCGCTGAACGCCCGGTTTGTTGCTATGGTGGTTTCCTGCATGGCCAAGTTTAGCGATGTTGGTAAATCGTCTCGTAATATTTCTGATATGCTCCATTGCGAATGCGTTCCCACCAAGCCCTGTTTTCCAGATACCAGGTTACGGTTTTGCGCATGGCGGTTTCAAAATCAAACTGGCGACGCCAGCCGAGTTCAGTCTCCGTTTTAGCGGAATCAATCGCATAACGCCGGTCATGTCCGGGACGATCGGCAACATATCTGATCAGCGATTCAGGTTTTTTGAGCAATTTCAGGATCAAGCGCACAACCTCGATGTTGGGCACATCATGCAGACCACCGAGATTATAAACCTCACCCGTCTTGCCGCGCCGCAAAACACAGTCTATTCCACGGCAATGATCAAGCACATAGATCCAGTCGCGCACCTGCAAACCATCGCCATAAACCGGCAAAGGCTTGTCCTCCAGAGCATTGGCAATCATCAACGGAATCAATTTTTCCGGAAACTGATATGGCCCAAAATTATTGGAGCACCGCGTTATCACCGCATCCAAACCATGCGACCGGCAGGCTGCCCGCACCATGAAATCCGAACCGGCTTTGGTTGCCGCATAAGGATTGTTCGGCTGAATCGGAGAATTTTCCGTAAAACGCCCGTCCGCGCCGAGACTGCCGTACACTTCATCGGTGGAAACATGCACAAAACGCCGGACACCGGCCGCGCGCGCAGCATCCAACAAACGCTGTGTCCCCAGAATATTAGCGCGAATGAAAGCTTCCGGCCCCAGATGCAGGCTGCGATCCACATGACTTTCCGCCGCAAAGTGCGCCACGGCATCAAACTGATGCTGCGCAAACAAACCGTTAACATCATCCGGCGCGGTAATATCGCCCTTCACAAAAACATAACGGGGATTTTTTTCAAGCGCCGCCAAATTCTCCAAATTACCCGCATAGGTTAAAGCGTCCAAATTGACAATTTCCAGATCGGCATATTCACCGATCATATAATGAATAAAATTGCTGCCGATAAATCCCGCCCCGCCGGTAACAAGTAATTTCATGTATAGCCCGCCTTCAAACAAGCAATTAAATCAAAATACTCCGTAAATTCATGTCCAAAACAAATCTTGCCATTTACCATTGCCAAAGGCAAGGTATACATGGTATGATAATTTCCATTAATTTCCAGCCTATTCTTAAAAAATAAAAAACACGTTCGGAGAGCGGAATTGAACAAGCGGAAGATTATTGGCATAAGCCTGCTTCTTGTCGGACCGGTCATTGCGACGGGATTATCCGCTGTTGCCACCACGCCGACCGTTAACTTTGAGCGTTATCAG
Organism: uncultured Verrucomicrobiota bacterium; assembly: GCA_964565485.1. GTDB lineage: Bacteria > Verrucomicrobiota > Kiritimatiellia > JAAZAB01 > JAAZAB01 > CAZMFH01. The sequence goes on from CAZMFH010000010.1 coordinate 15,295, forward strand.
GTTATTCTCGACCGTAAACCGTTCGGCGAGGTATCTCCGATTGAGACAACAGCGCCCAGCACGGCCCCCGGCGAATCTTTCGCCAAAGATTTCGAATTAAAAGGCATCATTGACACCGGCGTCAAGCTGCGCGTCTGCCTGCTTGATCGCACAACCAGCAAGCATTTTTACATCAACACCGGAGAGGACCGGCACGGCATTACGCTTGTATCGGTCAATTATGACGACGAAGAAGTTGTACTCAAGAAAGGCACGGAAACCGTAACGATGAAATTACGCCCAAGCCAGGATGCGCCGCCGCCGGCAGCAGAAGCGGCGCCGCCCAATCCTTTCAGCCGGTTAATGGAAACCCAGAGAAGCGGCCAACCGGGCGGAGCAACACGCAAACCGTTTTTTTCCGATTTACAACGCCGCGGCTCTTCGCCTTTTCAACGCATGGGCACCAATTCGGCGCTGCGTCCGCGAGGTTTGGAATCGTTTTTCAAGCCCAACACCAATGCCGCCGCCGCGTTTGTCTCTCCTTTCCGGCCGGTCACGCCAGCCGGTCAGGAAGCTCCATCCGGCGCTGATCCAAACACGCAACCAGCGCCAATTTTCCAGCCCATCCAGCCGGCGCCGGAAGCGCCCCAGTTTCAACCTTTTCAACCAACATCCGAATCCACTCCGGCGACAACCCCGGATCAGCAGAACATTCAGTCGCCATTCGGATTTCAAGCAATCAATCCGGATGAATTGCAGACGGAATAATAGAACCGCAAAAACATCTCACGGAAACAGAAGATGGGCATGGAACAAGGCATATCGGTTATCCTTCCTTGTTTGAACGAACAAGCCTCACTGGGTCAGGTAATTGAGGCCGCGCGCGCGGGCATTGCCCGGCTGGGACTGGCGGAAGACATTATCGTTGTTGACAACTGTTCGACGGATCGTTCCGCAGAAATCGCGCGCGCGCATGGCGCACGGGTGATTCCCGAACAACATCGCGGTTACGGCTCAGCCCTGCGCAAAGGCTTCGCCAACGCGCGCTACGAGTTTGTGGTCATGGCGGATGCGGATCTTTCCTATGACCTCGCGCGCCTGGACACGCTTGTCCGTCCGCTTCTTGAGGGAACCGCCGACTTTGTCATGGGCAACCGGATGCAAAACATCCGGCCCGGCGCAATGCCCGGCCTGCACCGCTACCTGGGCAATCCGCTCCTTTCGGCAATCTTGCGAGTATTGTTCCGTTGCCATACCGTTCATGACGCCCATTGCGGCATGCGCGCCATAACCAAAACAGCTTATCGTTCCCTGCGCTGCGTAACCACCGGCATGGAATTCGCGAGCGAAATGGTCATCCGCGCCATCCGCCGCAAACTGCGCATTACCGAACGCGCCATCGCCTACCATCCGCGCCTCGGCACATCCAAATTACGCAGTTTCCGCGACGGCTGGCGGCACCTGCGCTTTATGATCCTGCACAGTCCCACCATGCTTTTGCTGGCTCCAGGTCTTTGTTTCTGGACAATCGGGCTGGCCATTTCGCTGCCGCTGGCCTTCGGTCCGATTTATCTGCGCGGGCGTATGATTGATATCCACTGCATGCTGGTGGGCGGAGTTCTCAATATCATCGGGATTCAGGTGATCACCATCGGACTCCTGGCCAAAGCTTATGCCCATCTCTCAGGTCTGCATCGGGACAAAATCGTGGCCTGGTTTTACCGCTGGTTCACCTTCGAAAAAGCCTGCGTGGCATCCGCGCTGGTATTTCTGCTCGGGCTGGCGCTCGCGGCGCAAGTCATCGGCAAATGGATGGCCGGCGGCTTTGGCGCGCTGAATCAACAGCGCATGCTTTTCTTTGCTTTAATTTGCCTGGTCAACGGCGTCCAACTCGGCTCGGCCTCATTCCTTTTCAGCATCATGGCGCTGCCGCGCCATATTGATCAGATGCCGCCGGAATCTCAGGATACAGGAATCGCGGACACATGAGCGCAGTTCACAACCGGTGCGCCTCGATTGTGGTCCCCGTATTGAATGCCGAACGCATGCTGCGCGCACAGCTGGAAGCCATTTTGGCGCAAAAACCGGACGCGCCGCGTGAAATCATTCTGATAGATTCGCTCTCCACGGATGCCACCCGCCAAATCGGCCAATCCTATCCTGATGTGCGCATAATCCCGATTGCCCGTTTTTCACATGGCCGCGCGCGCAACATCGGCGCGCGCGAAGCAGAAGGCGAGATCGTGATCATGCTGACCCAGGATGCCCTGCCGTCCGATCAAAACTGGCTGGCCAAACTGCTGGAACCGTTCGCTGACCCGCAGGTTGCCGCCGTTTATTCGCGTCAGATCCCGCGCGACGATGCGCCGCCAACCGAAAAGTTTTTCCTCCAATATCATTTCCCGGAAGGAACGCCGCTTAAAAAAGTTCGACCGTCGAACCGACCGCCGGCTTTTCCGGATGTGTTTTTTTCCAATGTCAGCGGCGCGGCGCGGCGCGAACTGCTTTTGCGCCATCCTTTTGATGAAACGCTGATCATGAGCGAAGATCAGCAATTTGCGCGTGATCTCTTGAACGCCGGATTTGCCGTGGTCTATCAGCCGCAATCGGCAGTTATCCATTCGCATCATTATTCGCTTGGCACGGCTTTCCGCCGCTATTTTGACAGTATTTATTCGCTGACCGTCATTTTTCCAGCGCAGGACATCAAAACCAGCGCCGCCATGGGCCGCCGCTATCTACGCCGGGAAATTTGCTTTATCCTGCGCAAACATCCCTTTTATCTGCCTTATTACCTGCTCTACAATCTGGCCAAAACGGCCGGCGCGCTTGCCGGACACTTCGGCGCAAAGCTGCCCCGGCGCATGGCCAGACTCATGAGTCTCCACCGTTACTATTGGGAAGATGAGCCAAACTAACAGGCATGCCACATCAGCGTTTTGCTCAATGAAAATAGCCGTCATTATTCTCAACTGGAACCAGACCGAAGCAACCATGCGCTGCATCGGCAACCTTTTGACCTGGAAGCGCCTCAAACCTCAGCTCTGGATTGTAGACAACGCTTCGCGCGGCGCGAACTGCACGCCGCCCTTCCCGGCGCATCCTGCTCTTACCTGTCTTTTTAACAAACAAAACCTTGGCTTCGCCGGAGGCAACAACACGGCGCTGCGCCAAATCCTGCCGACGGGAGCAGACACGGTTCTGCTGCTGAACAATGATGCGGCAATCGGCGAAGATCAAGCCGCCGAACTCATGCGCGCCCTGGCCGACAATCCCGGATTCGGCATTGTCGGGCCGCTCCTGGAAGAACAACATGGCCGCCGCAAACTGATCTCCGCCGGCGGACGCGATATGGCCCGCCATGTTTGCACACGCCGCCTGCTTCCCGACAAAGCAACACCGCAACAGAAGGCGGCGCCGGTGGAGGTTGATTATGTGCCCGGCACAGCGGCCTTGATTCGCGCCGATGTTTTCCGAACAGCAGGGCTGCTGGAAGAAGCTTATTTTTTCAGCGGCGAAATGGCTGATTTCTGCCGGCGCGCGCGCGCCGCCAAATGGCGCTGCGCAGTCATACCCGGCGTTTGCATAAGACACGACACAAGCGCCGGCCCGTTACGCGCCACGCTCTATCGCTATTATACGCTGCGCAATCGCTTTCTCTTTGTGCGCCGCAATGAACTGCAGCGACAGAAATTTTTTCTGTTTATTTGGACATTTTGCGGAATTCTGACTGTCTTGTATGCGTATCTGCGCGGGCGACCCAAGGAAGCGCGCGCCGCCCGACAAGCCGTGCAGGACGGATTATCCGGAAAGTTCGGCAACCGCAACGCGCTTTTCGGTCTTTGATTGTATGCAAGCCAAAGTTACCATTGTGATTCCCGTCTGGAACGGCGCCAACTGGTTGCCCGACTGTCTGCATGCGCTGCGGCAACAAACTTTCCGGGATTTTACGGTTTTGATCGTTGACAACGGCTCAAACGACGGTAGCGCCGATATTACACGCGCCATTTGGCCGCAGGCGCAAATTATCGCCTTCAAGCGCAATCGCGGCTTTGCCGCCGCCGTCAACGCCGGGTTCCGCGCCAGCGCTTCCGCATATATTGCACTCCTGAATGTTGACACGCAGCCGCGCCCCAACTGGCTCGCAACCCTGGTTGCAACCATGGATCAAAGCGCGCCGGCAATCGGCTGCCTGGCCTCCAAAATGCTCGCCATGCACAATCCGGAATTGGCCGACAACTGCGGCGACATGCTCTCCTGGCAAGGCGCCGCCCACAAGCGCGGGCACAACCAACCGGCCGACTGTTTTAATCGAACGGAGGAAGTGTTTTCCGCCTGCGCCGGAGCGGCCTTGTATCGGCGCAAAATGCTGGAGGAACTCGGCGGATTTGATGAGCGCTTTTTTATTTATCTTGAAGATGTTGATCTCGGCCTGCGCGCCCGCCTGCACGGCTACCATTGCTTGTTCATCCCCACCGCGGAGGTGCTGCATAAGGGACACGGCAGCAAAATCCCCCAGGGACGTTATGTGCGCCTGATCACCCGCAATCGGCTGATGCTGTTCCTGAAAAACATGCCGGCCGGACTACTCCTGCGCCATGCGCCGGAACTGCTTTACGGACAACTGTATTTCCTGATTGCCTGGCGCCGGCCCTTTTCGGTTTTAGCCGGATACGCCATGCTTTTGCCTTGCCTGGCGCATATCATCCGCGCCAGACGTCGCGCCGCGCATAACATGCTGATTTCCAGGCAAGCTGTCGAGCAATTGCTCTCACCAACCATGCCGGAGCCCACTCTGCGCCGGCTGGCGCTGATGTGGTGGCAGCGCTTAACATCATGAAAATTCTTTATCACATCACGTCGCCCTTGCCGCGCATAGCCGGAACTGACGCAGTTTTCCAGGAGGTGGAGGCGCTGCGCCAAAAGTTCGGCGGCAAGATGCTACAACTTTATCCCCTCCCTTATCCCAGCCGGATTTTTCCAAAATACCTTTATGGCATCAGCCGCCTGCGCGCCATCAACCGCATGGAACAAGAAACCGATATCCATCACCTGTTCTATGCCACACTTTATCCATTTCCATTTTTGCGCCGGCTCCATAAACCGCTGATTTATTCGGCCATGACCGGCATCGGCATAGAATACAATCGCCGCCCGCCGGCATGGCTGAATCAACCGGCCATGATTATCACCCCCAACCCGCGCGATGCAGAGTTGCTCCGCGCATGGGGTCGAACAAATTATCGCATTATCCGTCCGGGCATTGACACACAAAAATTCAGTTACACCCCCGCCCCTTCCGACAACAAACTGACTTTACTGGTCGGCTCAGCGCCATGGATCCGGCGACAATTCACAACCAAAGGCATTGATCTACTCCTGACGGCAGCGGCAACGGACAAAAATCTGCGTCTGATCTTTCTCTGGCGCGGATGGCTGGTCAACGAACTGAAAAAACGCGTGGCGCACATGGGACTGCGCAGACAAGTTGAAATCATCAATCAATACGCCGAGGTTAATACGTTGTTGGCGCAAGCACATGCGACAATTGTGCTGGCCGATTCCGCAAAACTCGTCAAAGCCTTCCCGCATTCGCTGATCGAGTCACTGGCAGCCGGCAAACCGGTTCTGGTCAGCGCCTGTATTCCCATGGCTGATTATGTAACGGAAACACAATGCGGCACAACCATTCCGGAATTGGAGACAGAATCATTGCGCAACGCCCTGCAAGCATTGAGAGATAACTACACAAAATATCAAACCAACGCTTTTGCGCGCGGCCAGACGGATTTCAAGCTCGCCGATATGCTTGCAGCCTATGCCCAGGCATATGCTGAAACATCATCTCACCAAGGTTTGGGCGAATAAAGCGCCAGGCGGTAAATTGTCGAATAGATATTGGCCGGAATGGCGTTCGGCCCGCCAAAAGTGAAACTAAAGACCATCCGGTCATCCACAGGCGCGCCGCCGGTATTAAAAACAATCGTCCAAAGCCCGCTCACATAGTTATAGACAGCATTGTCGTCAAAGCCATTGCCGTCATAATCGCCAGCCGGCACAGGCAAGGTTTGACCGTAAGCGCCCATGTAAAAAGCCTTGCGGTAAGGAATCGCCCACTCAGCAGTTGAAATTTTATAGACACAAACACCTCGTGGCGCTTCAGCCATCGGCACCTGATGTCTGCCCGGAGCCGGCAATGAACCGGAAGAACCCCATGTGTAATGCTCCGTGTTGCCAAGACCTAAATAGAGAATATCCCAGCCGGAATCCGCCATTGACAAACCACGATAATAGAAGGCCAGGTCATCCAGACCATCCTGATTGAAATCAAACGGCATCGGCAAAACCGTATAAGTCTGCGGATTTTCCCAAGGCCGGAAATCGCCCAAATAACCCCATTTGCCGGATGCAATCGTCTTGGTTCGGGTCAGAAATACAGTCCAGATTCCAGTCAACGGATCATAAACAGCCGGGTCGGTAATACAATCGCCGTCGTAGTCGCCAGGCACCGGCCAAGTGCCCGGCCATCCAAAAACACCACTACCTTCCGGACCACTGCTCAGCTTGTAATACCAACAGGCTGTTGTGGAATCAAAAACAACGACATCGGCTTTGCCGTCACCGTCAAAATCGCCCGGCGCCGGAAGACATGCCCCAAATCCCATCTGTTCCGTGCGAAGAGTCAAAGTGGAAGTCTGTAAAATTTCCCAAATCCCGGAATCAGGATAATAAATTGCCGGATCACTGCGTCGGTCGCCGTCAAAATCATTATAAATTTTGCCGACATCATCGGCGACAACCGCAGTAATCGCCAAAAACCCCAAACCAGCCATTGCAATAATATTTTTTTTCATTTCACACCTCTCAGGCAAACGATTGTGAGCCAATTAAACAATCCGCTTTTAAAGAGCATTATTTATGCCACTTTGAACGGCTCAATTCTTCTGGCGAATCAGGGCAAAGAAACGATCCTCATATTCTTCAAAGAGACCATAACGCCGCAATGCCATTCCGAGATCCTTGATCTTGACGGCGTCATGCCTGGCCTTCTGGAATAAACTCTCAATTTCTTCACGCACACCCCTCGGCGCACCGCCGGCATCGTCCCAAAGATGGCGCTGCGCCAGTTCCTGCATATTGCGCGGCGCCGACTGGCGAATCACATCCACCATGAATTTGATCAGGCAAACATCCCATGGATTGTCAACTCCGAGAATAACCCCCACAAGCGGGTCTGCGGCATCAAGTACCCTTTTTTTGACCTGTTCGACGATTTCAGTCAGATTTCCGGTAACCACCTGCTCGCTGAGCTCGGTTTTCTGCACCTTAAAACCGTATTCCAGCATACGCAGATCTTTGGCATGCTCGCGCAGCCAATCCAGATATTGGTTGGCCTGTTCGCCAAAGCCATCCATAAGCTCATGAGCATAATAAGCCGGCGTAATAATCTGCGGCGTACGCGACCGGATGGTCCCCTCCCTGATCCGAATACGATTGACCGAATCCATCAGTTCGCTGATTAAATGATAATGAAGATGCGTTGCGCCAAAAGTCTCCAGATGATTTTTGGGCATTAATACAATTTCCGTATTATTAACCGCATACCAAAAATTATGAGGCTTGATTTCCATAACCTGAGTTATTCCCCAATCCGGCATAGCCGGAACCATAAAGGCATAAAATACGGCCTTATTCTCCATACACGCGAACGCTTGTCAAGAACCAATGGACCAAAAACAAAAGGCTTCACCCCCCTGCGGAGTGAAGCCTTTTGAAACCAGCACAGACAATTTACGGCAGAACGTGCGCCGCAACAACCTTGCATGTCGCATTGGAACCGATCACATTGATCTCATAATCAGCTATTGTGGCTGATGAGTCCTTTTGCGCACCTTTCAGAGCCGAGTTTGACGAAGCCGGGCAATTCGGCCAGGCTTTCAAATATCCGCCGTTCTCAGCTGTCGGCCCGATATTTGTAAAATTAATCGTAGAAAGATTTGTCAACCCCATCTCGAGCGAATATTGATCTTTGGCGGCTTCAATTTGGCGCAGATTATTCACACAAGCATTCTGTTGTGACGTCAAACGCGCCCGCATAAATGACGGAATTGCAATCGCGGCCAAAAGGCCAATGATCGCAACCACGATCATAATTTCAACAAGCGTAAAACCTTTTTTCATTTCCGATACTCCTTAATTTAACAACTTATATCTTTGCATAAATAAATTCTTTCAAATCAATTTTTGTTTTTCCCTTTGCACCCCCTTTCCTAAAACTCTTATAATCTACAAAATCAAATAAATAATACAAGCAATAATTACACCAACTTTATTTAATAAAATTCAATTCTATTTTCCCTACCACTATCTTAGGAATTTTGCATCCGAAAATACATTTTTAAATCAATTAATATTCATTATGACAAATAAACAGTCAATTTTGCGTTATAACCACCAAAAAAACACATCATATTTGCAAATTATCAATAATGAAATTCATTACTGAGAAACAAAATCCTATTCTTTTGGTTCCGGCAATTTGCGATAAAGTGTGGCAAGACTGATTCTTAAGGCCTGAGCAGCCTTTTGTTTATCGCCATCCGAATATTTTAATACATGCGAAAGATATTCTTTTTCCTGGGCTCTTAAAAAAGCTTTGAGCGAGTTGCCCCTGAAATCATTAATATTTTTTTGGATATTACCGGCATTAACCTGAAACTGGGCCAATTTTGCCGGCAAAGACTCACGCGAAACAACATTGTCCTTCATAAACG
>CAZMFH010000011.1:0-4535 GCA_964565485.1 uncultured Verrucomicrobiota bacterium
TTTGGCGGAAAAAGCGCCGCAGAATTCCTGAAAATGGGACCATGGGAGTGCTTGCAGGAATTCCAGCCAAACGGACAACCTTCCGCCGCAATGGCCAAAGTCATGATCGAAAACGCCCTGCAAAACGGAGTATCCTTCTTCGAGTGGACGCACCGCCGCATGGACGGCGAGGATTTCCCCTGCACGGTGCTGCTGAGCCGGATCGAGGTTAACGACAATATAACAGTGCAGGCGACGGTGCGGGATATCAGCAAACAAAAAGCGGACCAGGCACAATTGCTTGCCGGACAACGCGCGCTGGAGGAAATGAACGCGCGGCTGCAACATAATCAGGCCCAATTGATCCAGTCGGAAAAACTGGCTTCCGTCGGGCAACTGGCCGCCGGTGTGGCGCATGAAATCAACAACCCCATCGGATTTGTCGGCAGCAATTTGCATACATTGGCTCAATATGCGCAAACAATCAAGCAGGCGCTTGAAGCATGCGTGGCCATGACCGAAAAAACATCGTCCGACCTGGCCGCGCCGGTTGCCGCCAATTTGCAAACAATCGCCAAGCTGCGCAAGGAAGATGACCTGGACTACATTATCGGGGATCTTGAACGGCTTGTAACCGAAAGCACCGACGGCGTACAGCGCGTCCGGGAAATCGTGCAAAGCCTGAAAAGCTTTTCGCGGCTTGATGAGGCTGTGGTCAAGGATGCCGACATCAACGAATGCCTTGAGACAACCCTGAAAGTGGTTTGGAACGAACTTAAATACAAATGCGAAGTGCGCCGCGCATTCGGCAACCTGCCTTTGCTGCACTGTTATCCCGGGCAACTCAATCAGGTTTTTATGAATCTGCTGCTGAATGCCGCCCAGGCCATTCCTGAAAAAGGCGTCATCACAATCCGAACTGCGGCCAATGACCAGGAAATAACAATTAGCATCGCCGATACGGGCGCAGGCATTCCCGCCGAACATCTATCCAAACTTTTTACGCCCTTTTTTACAACCAAGCCCGTCGGCAAAGGCACAGGGCTCGGACTCTCGGTTTCCTACAACATCATCAAGAAACATAATGGACGTCTGGCAGTCGAAAGCAAACCTGGCTGTGGCTCGGTTTTCACCATCCATCTGCCCCTGGAAGGAGTCCCGGAAACATGAGCAAACACACTATTCTCTGTGTTGATGATGAAACAAGCCTTTTAAACTCACTGCAACGCTTGTTGCGCCGCGAACCATACAAACTGCTTCTGGCCAAATCAGCCGCTGAAGGATTGCGCCAACTGGCCGCAGAACCAATTCACCTTGTAATTTCCGACCAACGCATGCCGGGCACAACCGGAATCCAGTTTTTGCAACAGGTCAAGGATCTGTATCCGGACACCGTGCGCGTTATTCTTTCCGGTTATGCGGATGTCGGCACAATCGTGGAGGCCATCAACAAGGGCGAGGTATTCCGATTCCTCGCCAAACCATGGGATAACGAACACCTGCGCCTGGCCATCCGCCAATGCCTGGAACACTACGACCTGGTGCGGCAAAACCGGCAATTATTGCTGCAGGTACAGGAACAAAACGCCGAACTCAGCCGCATGAATCTGGCGCTGGATGAAATGGTCAATGACCGCACACGCACATTGCAAATAGCCCAGGAAATCCTGACCATTCTGCCGATACCAGTCCTGGGCATCAGCAAGGAAGGCATGGTTGTCCTGATCAACGAAGCTTTTATGCGCGCTTTTCCGAATCGCCATGATTGCGTACTGGGAAATGAAATCAACGATGCGCTCCTGCCCGACGAACTGGATCCGCTGCAGGCATGTCTGGCTACAGCGCGCCCGATGGAAGCGATCCTGCCACAGGTCGCCGGACGCCCAGCCATGCGTTTGTTGATCGCGCCTTTAAAAAACTCCTCAACTTTGGCCGGCTGTGTTGCGGTCTGGATTGGAGGCATGCCATGAAAAGTTGCACCGAACCCGCCGCGCAAACAGCCGCAAAAATCACCCGTAAGATCCAAATCTTGCCGCCGCTTCCGCTCGTGGCGCAACGGCTTTGCAAGCTGGCAGAAAACATAAACGCCGATCTGCACACCGTTGACCAGGTTATATCCTCCGATCAGGCGCTGGCTGCCCGCCTGCTGCGCATAACCAACGCCGCCTTCTACGGCTTGCCGCAGCGCGTAACGACAATCTCGCAGGCCGTGATAGTCGTCGGCTTTCAGGGCGTCAAGAATTTGGCCTTGAGTGTGGCCTTGCTTGACCATCACATCTCCGAAACCTTGTCCGACACCCATGCTCAATTCTGGCGGCATGCCCTGGCAACAGGCTGCGCAGCGCGGCTCCTGGCGCGCCCCATGCGGATCAATATAGCGGAAGAAGGATTCACCGCCGGACTCCTGCATGATATCGGCATGCTGGTTATGATTGAAAATTTTTCCGAGCAATATGACGCTGTCCTGCACGCGGCCAATGCAGGCCAGGCCGACCTGGTCGCGCTTGAACAGGAGCAGATGGGAATTAATCACTGCGCTGTCGGGCGCGAACTGTGCCGACATTGGCAGATCCCGGAAACGCTGGCGGTCATCACCGAACATCACCATGACAATAACGCCCCGGCACAACCGCCTTCCCAACCGGCGCGCATGCTGCTGGCGGTGCAACTGGCGGATTTGCTGGCCAATATTGCCGGACTGGGCGCGGACGGCCATCCGCTTGACAATCCCGACCTGCGTCGGCGCGCAACGGCCTTTTTGCCGCCGGAAACCTTGCGTGAGGTCATTGCCAATCTGCCGCTTGAAGTGCGTAAAGTCGAATCTTTGCTGAATCTGCCGGGCGCCCCCGCCACCCACCCGGAAGAATTCCCGCAGACGCTCTTGCGCATCGAAAACAATGGCTGGCGGGAACTTGTGCATTTAACGCTTGTAGCGCTTGGTTGTGCGCCACAAGCCAGGCGGCAAAACACAGATGTCGAAGAAGTGATCATCACCGATACGGATACGCCGGCAGATCAGCACACGCGCATTCTCGATTTGCGCGCCATGCCGGCATTCGACGCGTCGCGAATTAATATCGCGCAATTACGCAGCTGGTTGCGCTCCGAGTTGCCGGCCGGCGCGGAGGCGGTTTTGCCATGAACAAACAACACGTCATGATTCTGGATGATGAGCCATCAACGCTGCGCGCCATTGAGCGCGTCCTGCGCAGCGAACCGATCGAACTCTGCGTAATCGCTTCGCCGCGTGAAGCTCTGCGCCTGCTGACAAAAGATATTTGGGCGGTTTTGCTGGCCGATTACCGCATGCCGGAAATGGATGGAATTGCCGTCATGGAACAGGCGCGCAAACTGGCGCCCGATACGGTGCGAATCATGCTCACCGGCGCGGCAGACATCAAAACCGTCATTGCCGCCATCAATCGCGGCGCCGTTTACCGTGTGCTCGAAAAACCATGGGATGACGATGTCCTGCGCATTACAGTGCGCCAGGCGGTGGAATTGTTCGTCCTGATTCAGGAACACAAACACGCCGCCGAAGAGGCGCGCAAAGCGGAATGCAATCGGGTTATGCTCGAAAGTCTCGGAGCGGCCTGCCATCATTTGGGCCAGCCGGCAACTGTCCTGCAAACCAACCTCTGGCTCCTGCAAAAACAAATGGCGGCGGCAACCCCGGAAATCCGGCAATTATTCGATCAATGCCTGGCAGCCTCATCCAAACTCGCCGAACTGTTGCGACGCCTGAATGCCATCAATGAATATCGCACCACGCCTTATCTGCCCAATCGCGAACATGACACAAACAACCGCATCCTGGATATAGGCGGCTATGAATAAATCACGGATCATGCTTCTGGACGATGAGCAACATGTGCTGGGCGCCATTCAACGCCTCCTGCGCAACGATAACCTGGAAATCAATGCTTTCACCATGCCCGCCCAGGCGCTTCAAGACCTGAAAGAAAGCGGCTATGCGCTGATTGTCAGCGATTACCGCATGCCGGAAATGGACGGCGTCCGCTTTCTGGAGCAGGCCCGCGCTCTCGCGCCCGATACCGTACGGATCATGCTCACCGGCTATGCCGACCTGCCGGCCGTCATTCAGGCCATTAACCGCGGATCGGTTTCGCGCTTTCTGACAAAACCATGGAACGACGATGAGCTGCGCCTGGCCATTCGACAGGGCGTCCAACAGTTCGAGTTGCAGGCCGAAAATCTGCGCCTGCAAAAACAAATTGAGCGCCAGAACGAAGACCTCAGGGATTTAAACAACAATCTTGAGCAGAAGGTACAGCAACGCACGGAAGAAATTACGCGGCTCAACAATGAATTGCAAACCGGCTTTACCGCCTCCGTTCAATTGCTGGCGGAACTCGGCGAAATGCACAGCCTGATTCTCGGCCGCCATAACCGCCGGGTGGCCAATCTGGCCGAAGCCATCGCCAAGGAACTGGGGCTTGGCCGGGAGCAACGCAACAAAGTGGAAGCCGCCGGCCTTCTGCATGATATCGGCAAAATCGGCATCCTGCCAGCGGTTCTGATAAAAAACGAAAAGC
>CAZMFH010000011.1:4545-16668 GCA_964565485.1 uncultured Verrucomicrobiota bacterium
AAGAACAGGAAATCTATCACGGCCACTCTGCCAAAGGCGAAGCCATTGTCCGCATGATTCCGCAATCGGCCTGGGACGCCGCGCCGACCATCCGCCGGGAAAATGAACAACCCGAGCAAACCTCAAAAAACAAAACCGAGCAAACTGATGTCGGCACAATCCCGGCCATGATCAGGAGCCACCACGAACAACTTAACGGACAAGGATACCCGGACCGCCTGCGCGGCGCGGCCATTCCGCTCGGCGCGCGCATTATTGCGGTTGCGGATGCCTACGACCGGTTCCTGAACAATCGCGAGCGCTTTGCCGGAGTAACTCCGGCGGAAGCCCTGCAGCATGTGCATGAACTTGCCGGAATCCGGTTCGACCCGGCCGTTGCCGCCGCGCTGCAACGCGCGCTGACCGGCGCAACCGGCGCCGGCGAAATAGAAATACGGGCCTCCGAACTGCGCCCGGGCATGCAACTGGCCCGTGACCTGCATACGCCGGACGGCACGCTGCTGCTGGCCAAGGACAGCCTGATTTCACCAGCCCGCCTTGAACATCTGCGCAAATATTTTAACGGCAGCCCGATGGAAGAACTGGTTTGTGTTTACCGGCGCGCCGCCGCGCAATAACACAACAGACAGTTATCAATAAAATTATGCGCAAGGATCCCCGCCGCCTCACGGCGGCGGCTACCTGAAGAAGGTTTTATGGTGTTACGTTTTAGGGTGCTTCCGTAGCCGCGCCGGTAACGGCGTGGAGATTCAGGGATTGACGTCAGCGATGAGATCACCGAAAGCCGGCCAATTTATGGAGCTGCAGATTAAGCCGCGCCGGCAGGCGCGCCGCACAAAGCCAGCCGGCCAGAACCGCAGGCGAAAGCACACCGGCAACCGGACTGAAGAGCACGGCGCGGCAGCGCTCGGCCAGACGGCGGCGCTTGAGAATCCGCGCCGCCCAATCAAAGTCGGCGCGATCGGCAACCACAAATTTTACCTCGTCATAACGCCGCAAACGCTCAAGATTCCGCCAATCCATGGCTTCCGCAACACCGCTCGACGGACACTTCAGGTCAAGAATGGCCGCAACTCGCGGGGGAATAACAGAAATATCGCAACTGCCATTGGTCTCCACCAGCACCACTCCATCCGCGCGCAGCGCCCGCAACAAGACGGACAGACCGGGTTGCAACAAGGGCTCGCCGCCGGTTACATTGACCAACCGCACCCCGCTTTGGCGAAATTCGCGCGCCAACTGTTCCACCGTTACAGAACGGCCGGCCGCGCGCGCTTGCGGAGTATCGCAATAAACACAGCGCAAATTACATCCGGCCAATCTGATAAAAAAACAAGGCCACCCGGCATAAGTAGTCTCGCCCTGAACGGATAAAAACGTCTCGCATACCTGCAACTCTGTTTGATGAGACATTACCGTAAACCCCGCCATCCAATCCGCGGCCGTCAAACTCGTTACAAACTGTTTGCCGAATAAGTTGCGGCCGAACCGGGCGATTCGCTGACCCAGACGCGATGCACGCGGCAACGCCGGGAATCAAGGCGCGCCGCCAATTCGCCGAACAGATAGCGCGCCAGATTTTCCGAAGTCGGGTTGCAGCGCGCAAAAGCCGGCAATTCTCCCAAATCCCGGTGATCAAGCTGCTCCATCACCGCGCGCAAGGCGGTTTTAACCAGCGTAAAATCACACAACATCCCCGTGGCATCGAGACGCCGGCCACGCAGAAAAACCTCAATTTCCCAATTGTGTCCATGCAAACGCGAACAAATCCCCTTGTATCCACGCAAACGGTGCGCGCCGGAAAAATGCGCT
The DNA here is from genome assembly GCA_964565485.1 of uncultured Verrucomicrobiota bacterium. Classification (GTDB taxonomy): domain Bacteria; phylum Verrucomicrobiota; class Kiritimatiellia; order JAAZAB01; family JAAZAB01; genus CAZMFH01. Next base: position 6,358 of record CAZMFH010000011.1, read on the forward strand.
TTGACGCTGACTTCAAACATAACAAAGCCCTTCGTTTACTTGCGCCGTTTTAATAAATCGCCACTGACCGGCAATCCGGCGCGCGCTTCAATCCAGTCCAGAATATGCGCGGCAACCCGCAACTTGGTCATAAGCGGCAGTTTGAGCGTCATGCCGCCTTGATCCATCAAAACAACCCTGTTCGTATCCACATCAAACCCGGCATCGCGGCGCATGACATCATTGGCGACAATCAAATCCAGATTTTTGGCCTTCAGTTTGCGACGCGCCTCCGGAATCAACCGGCCGGTTTCAGCCGCAAAACCCACAAAAATGCGGCGCCCCTTGCCTGGCGCTACCGCCGCCAGAATATCGCGGTTGGGTTTTAAATGCAGAACCGGCGCAGAGCGGTTTTTTTTCAGCTTGCGAACACTGCAACGCGCCGGCCGCCAATCCGCGACCGCCGCCGCCATGACCAGCGCGCGCGCGCGCGGCAAGCTCCGTCGAACAACCTGCAACATGTCGGCGGCAGTCAGCACGCTTAAAACGCGCACACCTTTCGGCGGCGGCAGCGCCACCGGTCCGGAGACAAGCGTTACCTTATGACCACGCCGCGCGGCAACACCGGCAATGGCATAACCCATCTTGCCGCTTGAACGATTGCTGATAAAGCGCACCGGATCTATCGGCTCGCGTGTTGGCCCGGCTGTTACCAAAATATGCATGATTATAAAATCCGTTCCGATTCCGCGCGGCGGCGCGCCGCCATCATGACCTCCGCCGGAATGGCGCAACGCGCCAGAAACAACAAAAAGACAACTACAATCACATCATCAAGCCATCCGACAACCGGCAGGCAGTCCGGAATCAAGTCCACCGGACTGACCAGATAAGCCGCCGCCAAACCGATCCAGAACCGGCCGAGACGCGATACACGCGGGTGCGCAAATGCGTAACGATAGACAAGATATTCCCCTTGCAAACGCGCTTTTTGCTTGCGCAGCCAGAGCTTCACGGCGTCATCTCCTTGCAAGCGGCTTTTTCGACCGCCTTAAGGATCACATCCAATTCGGCCAAACGTCCGCGTCCTTCACGCGCGCATGCCAGGTCGCCCTGCCCGACCTCCACCACAATCGCGCCGCGCTCCCGCAAGACAAGCGTGTTGGCTTGAGTGGCCGGGTGGCTCCACATTTTGTCGTTCATGGCCGGCGCAATAACCAAAGGCGCGGCACAGGCCAGCGCCGTGGAGGTAAGCGCGTCATCGGCCAAACCGACAGCCAGCTTGGCCATGACATTGGCCGTGCAAGGCGCAATCAACAAAACATCGGCCCAATCCGCAAGCGCAACATGCGTCGGACACCAACCAGCGGGAGCTTCAAACATATCCGTTACGACCGGACGGCGTGTCAGGGTAAAAAAAGTCAAGGCGCCGACAAAACGCATCGCCGCGCCAGTCATAATAACGGAGACTTCCCAATTACGTTTGATCATCATCCGCGCCAGTTCCGCCGCCTTATATGCGGCAATTGAACCGGTTACCCCAAGAACAACACGTTTGGCCTGCGCCATATATCCCCCCGCCATCAAAATCCGCCAATCCGGCAATGCTCGGCAACAATCACGGATTTCAGTTTGAACAAAGCATCTTCCAAACAATCGTTTACAATAAGATAACGATATTGATCCCGACAATCCATTTCGCGCGCGGCAGATTCAAGGCGGCGTTCAATGACGGACGCACTGTCCTGCGCGCGTCCGACCAGACGGCGCCGTAATGTTTCCAAATCCGGCGGAACCACAAAAATATCCACAAAAGCCATGCGCAGCAACCCACCAGCTTCATCAGCCGCCGCCGCGCGTCTGACACTCGCGGCGCCCTGCACATCAATAATCAGCAAAACATCCTCGCCGCGCCGCAGCCCATCTTCGACTGACCGGCGCAGAGTGCCATAACGCCGGCCATAGACCTCGGCATGTTCCAGAAAGTCGCCGGCCTGGATGCGCAGTTCAAACGCAGCAGAATCAAGAAAAATGTAATCTTGCCCATCAGTCTCGCCGGGACGCGGGCGCCGCGTCGTGCAGGTAACACTCCGCCGCATGCGCGGAAAAGCCTCTAAAAGCTGCCGGCCCAATGTGGTTTTACCGGCGCCGGACGGCGCGGATAAAACGATCAACAAAGGACGTTGCGATTTAGTATTCATTCCACATTCTGGGATTGTTCACGGATACGCTCAAGTTCCGTCTTGCTTTTAATGACCAGCCCGACCACCTCCGCGTCATTGGCTTTGGCGGCAATGGTGCTTGCCTCGCGCAACATTTCCTGCGCCAAAAAATCAAGCGTTCTGCCGCCGGGCGCATCATCAAGCAGGCAATCACGCGCCTGCTTGAGGTGGCTGCGCAGACGCGTCAATTCCTCAGTGATATCGCAACGATCGGCAAAAAGCGCCAGCTCCCTGACCAAGCGCTCGTCGTCAACACGGAAAGACACCCCCGCGCCGCTCAAACGCTTGCGCAACGCCTGCCGATACCGATCCGCAACCAACGGCGCGCGCGCGGCAATTTGACCAACCAAACCATCCAAAACCCGCAACCTTGCGCCAAGATCACGCGCCAATTCGCGGCCTTCCAGCGCGCGCCTTTGCAAAAGACGCGCCAGCGCCTGATCAGCGCATTTGAGCGCCAAAACTCCCAGGCGTCGCGCCTGCTCAACCGCCGGAGCGACCCGCACCAAATCAGGCAGCGCCAACAAGGCGCTCAACCCCAGATCATCGCGCAGATTTAATTTGCGCCCCGCCTGGCGCAAACGCTCGACCAGCGTCCGCGCCAGATCAAGATCCACGCAAGCTGATTTGCGGCGCGCCGCAACTGAAGCATCCAGCCGCACACGGCAAAGCACGGACCCGCGCGCAATGCGCGCATGAATTTTTTTGCGCAGCTCCGCCTCGATTGCAGAAAGACCGTCCGGCAGATCAATACGCGCCTCAAATTGCCGGTGATTAACAGACTGCAATTCAACCGCAACACGGAGGCCGTCCCCTCCGGCCAATTCCGCCCGACCGCATCCCGTCATACTGCGCATATCCGTTACTCCCCACCCAGGGCGGGCTTTGCCCGCAACCCAGCCGCTCAACTTTGCCTTAATGCCGCGCTAACCTGCTCCGCGCCGCAGCTTCAAATAAGCCTCGATAAACCGGTCAAGGTCGCCTTCCAAAACAGCGGCCACATTGCCGATTTCCAAATCAGTGCGATGATCCTTGGCCATTGTATAAGGCTGCAAGACATAGGAACGGATTTGGCGCCCCCAGGCAATTTCGCCTTTTTCCCCGTAAAATTTCTCCATCTCCTGACGCTTCTGATCCTGCATCCATTCATACACCCGCGATTTAAGCAGCTTCATCGCCTTGTTGCGGTTGGATGCCTGCGATCGTTCCGACTGACAGGCCACAACAATCCCGGTTGGCAAATGGGTCAAACGAATAGCCGAATCAGTCTTGTTAACGTGCTGGCCGCCGGCGCCGCCGGAACGGTAAGTGTCAACACGCAAATCGGCATCATTGATTTCCACGGCAACATCATCATCCAGCTCCGCTGTTACGTCAAGCGAAGCAAACGAAGTATGGCGGCGTTTGTTTGCGTCAAAGGGACTGATGCGCACCAGACGATGAACGCCGCGCTCGGCGGAAAAATAGCCATAGGCATACTCGCCCTCAACCAGCAAAGCCACGCTTTTGATGCCGGCCTCCTCGCCGGGCAGCATATCGAGGATGGAAACTCTGAAACCATGATTCTCGCAATAACGCCGGTACATCCTCAGCAACATGCCCGCCCAGTCGCAGGCTTCCGTGCCGCCCGCGCCGGCATGCAGACTCAAATAAGCATTGTGCCGGTCCAGCCTGCCGTTAAAAAGCGCCTCTATTTCCAGTCTGTTAAAATCAGTTTCAAACCGCTCAAGTTCGCGTTCAACATCCAAAACGGTTTGCTCACGATGTTTTTGATCCGACTCCAGATCGGCCAGTTCCAGCAGCATCCGCGCATCCTCAAGCCGTGTCAGCATGGCCTTGAAGGGGTTCAACACCGCGCGATGAGCGTTCGCCTGATCAATCACATTTTTGGCGGCGGCCTGATCGTTCCAAAAATCGCCGGACGCCATTTTGGCTTCCAGCCCGGCCAATTGTGTTTCACGGTTGGCGACGTCAAAGATACCCCCGCATCTCCGCCAAACGCACGGAAACAGCCTCTATTTTAGCCTGCAAATCATCACGCATTCCAGTTTTCCTTCCAAAATTGCCGGATAGTTCAGCCAATAATGCCCAAAACATAAAAACAAATCAAGCCATATTGCTCAAAAGCAAAAAATCTTATTGACAGAAAGCGCAAAGCGCAGCATTATGCGCCTTATATCGCAGGAAAGGATTCGGGCATGTTCAGCCGTTTATTTGATTTATTCTCCAATGACATCGGCATTGACCTCGGGACGGCCAATTGTCTTGTTTATGTCAAGGACCGCGGCATCGTTCTGCGCGAACCTTCGGTGGTTGCCATTCAGACCGGGACCAACCGGGTCCTGGCAGTCGGCGAGGAAGCCAAGCGCATGCTGGGCCGCACACCGGGCAACATCACGGCAATCCGTCCAATGAAAGACGGGGTTATTGCCGATTTTGAAATTACCGAAGCAATGCTGCGTTACTTTATCCGCAAGGTGCAAAACAGCCGGATCATGGTGCGCCCCAGGATTATAATTTCCGTGCCCAGCGGCATTACGGAGGTGGAAAAACGGGCGGTCAAGGATTCCGCAACACATGCGGGCGCCCGGGAAGTTTATTTGATTGAAGAACCCATGGCGGCCGCCATCGGTGTCGGGCTGCCGGTGCAGGAACCGGCCGGCAACATGATCGTGGATATCGGCGGCGGCACCACCGAGGTGGCGTTGATTTCCCTGGCCGGGATTGTGTTCAGCCGCAGCGTCCGCGTGGGGGGCGACGAAATGGATGATGCAATCATCCAATATATCAAGCGGGTCTATAATTTAATGATTGGCGAAAGGACCGCAGAACAGATCAAAATGTCCATCGGATCGGCTTATGTCCTGCCGGATGAAACCAGCATGGAAGTCAAAGGGCGCGATCTGGTGGCGGGTTTGCCGAAAACCCTGACCCTGACTTCAGAGGAAGTCCGGGAAGCCCTGCATGACCCGGTTTCCACGATTGTGGAAGCCATTCGCTTTACTTTGGAACGATGTCCGCCGGAATTATCCGCCGATCTGGTTGATCGCGGTCTGGTTCTGGCTGGAGGCGGAGCGCTGTTGCGCGGCCTGGACAAATTGATTTCCGAGCAAACCGGATTGCCCGTGCATGTGGCTGATGATCCATTGAGCGCCGTGGCGGAAGGAACCGGAATGGTTCTGCACGAACTCAAGTTTCTGCGCAAGGTGGCGAGTTCGCCGTTCTAACACGGCAAAATCCCCTCCATTCTCCCTGCCCTTTCATTTTTCTCTAGACCCCTGTTGATTGGATTGCGCCGGGCGCCTGAAAAGCAACCGGCAATACCGAATGCAGGAGCCTGTTTTTTGAGACGAAAAATAATTATTGTGCCGGCGCTGGTCTTTGTGCTTGTGCTGCTTTTAAACTTGGGCGGCAGCGGCATTACAACCATGCGCGCTGCGATGGCAGACGCCCTGGCGCCGGCCATCGCGCTTTGTGCGCGTCTGATTGCGCGCCTTAATCCTTGGGAAACTTCCCCGACCATCACTGCGGAAACACACCGGCAACTTCTCCTGGAAACAGCGCAATTGCGCCGGGAACTGCATCAACTATCCGGCCTGGAAGAGGAAAACCGGCAATTACGGCGCATGCTCGGCCTGGCTGAACAAAACCGAACACGCCTGATTGCCGCCGAAGTAATCACGCGCGATGTCAACGCCTGGTGGCAAACAGCGCGGCTCAACAAAGGCGCCGCCGACGGAGTGGCATCAGACATGCCGGTCATCACCGATGAAGCGCTGGTTGGTCGTATTGCGCGTGTATCGGCAACAACAAGCGATATTTTGTTTGTGGCCGACCCGCACTGCCGCATAGCCGCGCGGCTCTCCCGTTCCGGCGCTTTCGGAATTGTGCGCGGACAAGGCGTCTCATGGCGCGGTCAGACCTCCTGCCGCATGGATTTTATTGACCGTCACGCCCAAATCACCCCCGGCGACGAAGTGGTAACATCCGGACTGGGCGGCATATTTCCCGCCGGGCTCCTGATCGGGCGGATTGAAAGCGTGGCCATGGATGCTTCCGGACTTTATCAGACTGCAGAACTGACGCCCATCGCCAACACGCGCTTGCTGGAACTGGTCTTCATTATCACCCGCAGCGAAAGATCATCCGCGCAACAGCCCAAAAATATAAACCAATGAATTTTATTATTTTAACCATTGCATTGATCATTGGCGTCATCCTGGAGCAGGCCATTCCCGGTCTGACCATCCTTGGACAAGCCAAGCCTCCGGTATTGCTGAGCATTGTCATTTATTACGCCCTTAATCGTTCCGGAACGCTTTGTTTGGCGGCCGCGCTCCTGGGGGGGGTGTTGTCCGACAGCCTGTCCGCCATGTCCGTTTTCCATACGCCCCTGGTTTATACGGCAATCGGCATCACCGTCCATGCGCATCGCGATCTTGTTTTCCGGGACAAGCACATCACCCACATGTTTTTCGGCGCCACCGGCAGCGCCGCTTGCGTTCTGGTTTCTTACAGCATGCTTCTCTGCGTGCAACCATCCATACGGGAAATTTCACCGCTTTGGGCCGGCATGAAAACATTAGGCGCCGCTTGCTGGGGTCTGCTGACAACCCCCCTGATTTGCGCCGGACTCGCTTTACTGGACAAGGAATCCGGCAACACCATCTGGGAACCGACATGATTTCATGCAACATAACCATCCTGGAACTGAGGCGCTTGCGCGCCTTGCAATTGCTTTTGCCGGCCGGCCTGGCTATCCTGGCGATTATGCTGTGGCGCATCCAGATCGGACACGGCCAATATTATGAAACCAATCTCGAACGGCAATCCATACGCCGTGTGCGCCTGCCCGGCACACGCGGACATATTTATGACCGCAATGGCCTATGCCTGGCCGACAATCTTCCCCGTTACGGCATCGCCATTTATCTGGAAGAACTGCGCCAGAACGGCAAACGCCGCAATCTCACCCGTGCAGCCATGGCAACTGTCCGGGAAATATCGGCCATCACCGGAATGCAGCCGCAACTGACTGAAGCCATGATTGCCGAACACATCGGCAACCGCAAAGCTTTGCCGCTCACGGCCTGGCGGGAAGCGGACGAACGCGCGCTGGCCAGGCTGGCGGAAGCCAGCCATAACCTGCCGGGCGCTGATGTAACCACCGATGCCGAACGTTTCTATCCCCTCGGAAATACGGCCGCACACATCATTGGTTATGTTGGCCGGGCGGAAAACACCGATGACGCCGAACGTCCCTATCATTATTATCTGCCTGATATGGCCGGCAAAACAGGGCTGGAAAAACAGTTTGACCACCTGCTGGCCGGCAGCGCCGGCGGCCACCTGGTGCAGGTTGACGTTGCCGGCTTCAAACACCATGCCACAGCGCTGCGCGAACCTGTTCCCGGCGGCGACCTGCATCTGACCATTGATGCACGCATTCAGCGCGCCGCCGAAAATGTCATGGCCGATACAGTCGGCGCCGTCGTCGTCCTGGACCCGCAACAAGGCGATGTTCTGGCCCTGGCCAGCGCGCCCGGCTTTGATCCGAATATTTTCCACCCTACCCTCAGCGCCGCCGACTGGTCGGAATTGCGCGACAACCCCCATAAACCGCTTTTCAATCGCGCCATTACGGGGCTCTACCCGCCCGCCAGCACATTCAAGCCGCTCGTGGCCATGGCGGCGCTGACGCAAAAACGCATTACGCCGGATTTTACAACAATATGCGAAGGCTTTATCGAACTGGGCGGACGACGCTTTGCCTGTTACCATGGTGAAGCACACGGCACTGTCTCCCTGCAACGCGCATTACGCGTATCATGTAATGTCTTCTTTTATCAAACCGGCCTGCTTTGCGGCAGAGAAGGCCTGTATCACATGGCGCTGGCGCTCGGCTTCGGACAACCCACAGGCATCGAACTGCCTGGCGAAAACGCCGGGCTTCTGCCCGATCAAGCATGGAAACACCGCCGCACAGGCGAAGGCTGGCGCGATGGAGACACCTGCAACATGTCCGTCGGCCAGGGCGCGCTTTTGGTTACCCCGCTGCAAATGGCCATTTTTACGGCCGCGCTGGCCAACGGCGGCAAGCTTTTCAAACCGCGCCTGATCCGCGCAATACGCAAAACATCCCAAACCGATTTGCTCGAAAACCAGCCCATAATGGTCAGAGACCTGCGCTGGGATCCGGCCAACCTCGACCTGATCCATGCCGGAATGCGCGACGTGATCGAACACCATGAAGGCACAGGACGCGCCGCGCGCATCCCCGGCATACTCATGGCCGGCAAGACCGGCACGGCCGAATACGGGCAAAAACAGGCCGGACGCAACCACGGGTGGATGATTCTGTTCGCGCCATTCGAGAATCCGCGTTACGCCGTGGCCATGGTCATGGATGACGCGCTTTCGGGAGGCATATCGCTCGCTCCGCGCATGCGCCAGCTGATGCTTGAAATTTTTGAAATGGAAGGAACGCTCTGAACACAAACCCATGAACCTTGGCTTATCCGCGGCGGCAATCAAATATATGTTGTCGCGCCTGAATTTATCCATGATTGTTTTCACGCTGGCCTTGCAGGCCGTCGGGATCGCCTTCATCTATAGCGCCGGTTACGGCAATCCGGATGCCTACGCGCAACAGCTTTATCTGCGCCAGATCTATTGGGTCATTTTGGGTTGGGTTGTTTTCTTCTTTTTTGCTTTTGCCGATTACCATCGCTGGATCCAATCCGCCTGGTGGCTTTACACGCTCGGCCTGATTTTGCTGGCGCTGGTGTTTGTGCCCCACATCGGCCTGAAAGTCTATGGCGCCCGGCGTTGGATTCAACTGGCCCACATGCGCATCATGCAGCCGGCGGAATTAATGAAACTGGCGTTGATCATTGTCCTGGCGCGCCTTTACGGATGGCCAGGGCGCAATCTGCGCCGGGCGCATATGATCCCGGCCGGCCTGGCATTGATTGCGCTGCCGATGTTGCTCATCATCAAACAGCCCGATCTCGGCTCGGCGCTGGTGCTTTTGCCAATTCTCTTCCTGATCATGTTCGCCGCCGGCATGCCCCTGCGGCGCCTGGCCGTCTGTCTGGGCTTGTTATGCCTGGCGGGCGGCATCATGCTCGGCATAATTATCTTTCCGCCCAAACTGGGCATGGACCGGCAACAACATGAACAACTGATCCGCCGTTTTGGAATCAACGCTTATCAACGCGACCGCATTGAGGTGTTCTGCAACCGCGATCTTGATCCGCTGGGCGCCGGCTGGAATAAGGCGCAATCCAAAATCGCCGTCGGCTCAGGACGCGTCTGGGGAAAAGGATACCTGCGCGGCACGCAAAACATGCTCGGTTTCCTGCCACGCACGGTTGCGCCCAACGATTTTATCTTCTCGGTCATTGCCGAAGAAAAAGGCTTCATTGGCAGCATGCTGACCCTCTCTATTTTCGGCGGCCTGATCATGGCCATCTTGCGCACAGTTGAAGTCAGCGCCGACAAAACCGGACGTCTGCTCTGCATCGGCGCGGTCGGCATGCTGTTTTGCCATATTTTCGTAAACATCGCCATGACAATCGGGTTGCTGCCAATCACCGGATTGCCGCTCCCGTTGCTTAGTTATGGCGGAACATTCATGATCAGCACGATGACTTCCCTGGGCATCGCGCAAAGCGTACACATCCGGGGCGAATGGAGGTAAAACAAATGAAAGGATTTAGCTTTATGTTCGGATTCAGAAGGCGCAAAAACGAGGTCAAGAAGGAAATCATTATCAGTGTTGAAAATTTGGAAACACGCGTCGCCATGCTTGAAGGCGGGCGTCTCGAAAACTTTAAAATCGAGCATCCGATGGAGGAACGCATCGTCGGCAGCATCTACAAGGGCATCGTGCAAAACCTTGAAGACGGACTGCAGGCTGCGTTCATCAACATCGGCATGAAAAAGAACGCTTTTATTCATTACTGGGACATGTTTCCGGAGGATGTTTCCAGACTCGAAGCCATGGAAGGCATCCAGGCGCGGCCGGCCACACGCAAACGCCAATTCACACGCCAGGAAATTTCGCGCCAATTCCCGGTCGGTTCCGGAATAATCGTCCAGGTCTCCA
>CAZMFH010000011.1:16678-23917 GCA_964565485.1 uncultured Verrucomicrobiota bacterium
AGGGACCGATCGGCACAAAAGGCCCGCGGGTAACGGCCGGTCTAAGCATTCCCAGCCGTTATTTTGTCCTGATGCCCGGCAGCAAATTGCGCGGAATTTCACGCAAAATTGAGGATGAAAAGGAACGGAAAAGACTTAAAAAAATACTCGGCCGTCTGCCGACTCCGGAAGGCTGCGGATTAATCATCCGCACCGCCGGCGCCGGGGTATCCAGCAGCGCATTCGTGCGCGATATCCGCTCGCTGCTTGCCGACTGGGAAACCACCCAGAAAACCGCCAAGGAGCAAAAAGCGCCCTGCCTCCTTTACGCCGAACCGGATCTGATCGAACGTGTCGTGCGCGATTCGGTTACCGAGGATATTGACAGCCTGGTAATGGATTCCCCCGCGGAATTCGAACGCATCAAAAACATCCTCGCGCGCATATCGCGCCGCGCGCGCGCGCGAATCAAACTCTATGAAGGCGCGCGTCCGATTTTCGAACACTACGACGTCGAACACAAGCTTGAAGAAGCTTTTCGCCGCAAAGTCGTCCTGAAATCGGGTGGCTGCATCATTTTTGATGAAACCGAGGCGCTGATCGCCATTGACGTCAATACCGGCCAGCATAAAGGCGCGGCAACGCAGGATGAAACAATCCTGCAGGTCAATCTCGAGGCCGTCCAGGAAATTGCGCGACACCTGCGCCTGCGCAACATGGGCGGATTGATCGTGATTGACCTGATTGACATGCGCAACAAAAAACACCGCAACCAGGTCTATAACGCCCTCAAAGCGGCGCTTAAACAGGATAAAGCCCGTACCAATGTTCTGCCCATCTCGGCGCTCGGTCTTCTCGAAATGACGCGCCAGCGCTCCGATGAGAGCATCGCTTCCACCATGTACACGGACTGCCCTTATTGCCGTGGACACGGCAGCGTCAAATCGGCGCTCAACATGAGCGTGGAAGTACAACGCCGGATTCTGGCCATCTTGCGCCGCTTCCAACAGGACGGCAAGGAGGCCCCAGAACTGCGCATCACTGTCAACCCGCTTATTCTCAACCGCCTGCGCGAAGAAGATGAATCATTGTTGATGGAAATGCAAACCAAGTTCAACGGACGCTTGAATTTCCGCGCCGATCCGGCCAGCCATATCGAGTCAATCAATATTGTCAATGCCGCCACTCAGGAGGAACTTTTCCGCACAGCCGACAAATGAGTTTGCGCTTCTTCCGAAAAACTGTTTAAATACAGGAAGTTTTGCCGAATAAGGCGTTTGGACTGACGGCAGGGCAATATTAACAAAACGCCGTATCTTTATTCTGAAAGCATCATGAGTTTGCGTGGTTTGATAAAGGCAGTGTTGCTCGCGGCATTAGTCGGCTTTGGCATCCAAGCCATGGCGCAAAGCGCCGAAAACGAAGCGCCAATTCCATGGCTGCTGACGAAGCCCGATTTAAGCGACGCGCGCGCGCTGGCCGTCAAGTTGCGCGATGCGCGCGACCCCGTCTCGGCTTACCTGCGCGGCAAATTCGAAGCCACCACAATCCAAATGCTCGACGAATATTCCGACCGAACTGAGCCGCCGCCTCAACTCATCCAGGCGCTCGTTACGGATCTGAACACAATCATCACCAGCGCGACCATCTATGAAGCAAACCGGTTTGCCGGGGTCGTCCTTTCGCAGGCCATCCGTGATTTTCTAAAAGGAGACCAAACCGGAGTGAGTCTGGCGCAGTTTAACCGGCGGCTGCTCGAGGATGTTTATTCCAATGAAATCGAAACAGCATGGCGTCTGCCATGCTTTCTGCGCGCACGGGATGTGCTTGATGCACGCAGCCTGGCCGTCAAGTTGCGCGATGCGCGCGACCCCGTCTCGGCTTACCTGCGTGAACACCTGCCGCCGGAGACAAGAGCGCAACTGGCGGATTATTCCGATATCTCCCCGCCCGCCAGGAATCTGCTGGCCGCGCTGATCTGCGGACTGAACGTAAGCATGCAAGGCGAAAACATCTTTGACCGCGACCGTTTCGCGGCAGTCTATTTGTCAAAACCAACCAAACAACTGCTTGAACGCGACCCGCAGGGCGATGAACGCACACTCCTGAACCGTCTGCTGCTCGAAGACGCCTATCCGGCCGAACTGAGCAAAATTGACCCAATTCCGATTGATGTCCGCGCCGACAGTCTGGAGTATGAACACGACAAAAACCTCCTGATCGGCGCCGGCAAGGTTTTCATCCGCAAGGGCAACGAACTGTTGCGCAGCGATCATGCCATCATCAACATGCAATCCTACGATGTCCTGGCCGAAGGCAATGTTACCTTCGAACGCGACAATGATGTTTGGGTCGGCAAAACACTGCGCTATAACTTCAAAACCCAGAAAGGCGATTTTGGCGGATTCCGCGCCTACCTGGATCCTTTTTATATCACAGCCAAATCCTCACGCCGGATCGGTTCCGATCAATACCTGCTCGAGGACGCCGTCCTGACAACCTGCGAAAGCGACCGGCCGGAAGCCTATTTCCGCGCCAAGAAGGTGTTGATCCGTCCGGGAAGGCATGTGCGCGCCCAACACGTTGTGCTCTACGTCAAAGGCATGCCGGTCATGTACAGCCCCTTCTGGAACCAGAATATCGGCGATAAAAATTTCATCAGCCTTGTGCCTGGTTATAACAGCCGCATGTATCTGTTCCTGCTGACAGCCTTCAATTACCGCATCAATCGCAATGTCGAAGCCGCCACACACCTTGACGCGCGCATGCGGCGCGGATTGGGCGTCGGCCAGGACATCATGTGGAGTTCCAGCGGCAATGCCAAGGGGCTTTCCACGGAACGCCAATCCGGCGCGCCGGCCGATGATTTCTGGTATTTCGGGCAGCCAACCTGGAAATCCAAGGAAGCGGATATTGAGGAAGACAAATGGCATGGCGACCTGATTACCTACTACACGCATGACGACTGGCCGGATGAAGGTGATAAAACCACCTACCCGATTGACAAGGAACGTTATCGTCTGCGTCTTTATCACAACCAGGAAATTGACGACAAAAACTACATGCTTATGCAGCTCAATTATCTGAGCGACTATAAAATCATCGAACATTTCTTTCGTGACGAATTCAAATCCAGCCCGGAACCGGAAAATTACCTGATTTTCGGACATCGCGCCGAACGTTTCACGATTAACCTGATGCTGCAAAAACGGCTCAACGATTTCTTCACCGCCCTCGACCGCATTCCGGAAGCAAGCATAGATTTTTCGCGCAAGCCCATCGGGGACTCGCCGTTTTATTACCAGGGCAAAACGGCCGCCGCCTATCTGCAACAGCAATGGGAAAGCAAGTCCGCCAATTCAAATCTGGTGAATTACGCAGCCGGCCGTTTCGACACGGATCACACGATCTACTATCCCACCAAGCAGTTTGGGTTTTTGAATATTATTCCGCGCGCCGGCTGGCGCGGAACATACTACTCCAAAACCAAGGAGGACTACACCAATATTACCTACAGCACCCGTCTGGACACCAATAAACAACCTGTGATAACCAGCACAACCAATGTCTTGGCCCGCGAACTGAACGCCCAGATGCGTTCGGTCTACAAGCTGGGCTTGGAAACATCATTCAAGGCGTTCAAGGTCTGGGAAACCTATCCGGGCGACATCATCAACAACATCCGGCACATCGCCGAGCCTTACGCCGATTATTCCTGGACCCCCGAACCGAATGTCCTTACCAACAACCTCTATCAGTTTGATGAAGTGGACACGCTGACCAAAATGAATGAAGTCCGCCTCGGTATGCGCAACAAAATTCAAACCCAGCGTTTCCGGGCCGCGCGCGACAAGCGCAGCACAATTTACGACCTGATCAATGCCGATCTGTGGATTAACTACCGGCTTGACCCTGATCCGAATCAGAACACTTTCAGCAATCTCTGCTATGATGTGCGTTCGACCCCCTTTGACTGGCTGGAACTGAAAATGGACGGCGCCTTCAATACCTACGAAAGCGAATTCCAAAAATTCAATACACGGCTTTCCATCAAAGACCGCAAATACTGGAACTATATGGTGGAACACCGGGTGGACAAGGATCGCAGTAATCTTTTGTCAAACGAACTGTCGTTCTCGCCCACCATCAGCTGGAAATACAATATTTATCTGCGCTACGAATTTGAAACTTCCACCGCCGAAGCCTGGGGATTGACCATTCAGCGCACCAAGGAATGCATCGCCTATAAAGTCGGCTATGAGCAGAAGGAAGATGATGAATTCACGGTCTGGCTGCAATTCTGGTTCACCAAATTCCCGAAGGCGCGCGTGGATGTAGGATTATAGTCGCTGCGGCGGCATCCTGACCTCATCACGGAATTTAGGCATTAGTTTGACGCATTTTTTGCAGGAGTTCGGCAAAAGATCGAAGGCCAATCATGTTGTTTTTTTCTGATAGCATCCCCGCCCAACCGTACACCAGAAATCGCGGCCAACAACCTGCAAATTGAAGAGCCGTCCGCCTTCAAACATATCCTTGGCGCGAATGACCATAAAATCGCCATCCCACTCCGCAAAGGAAAATCCGGCTATTTTTTCGCCCATACCGTGGTATTGAAACTCAATCCGCATTTCAACCGCTCCGACGTCAAACGGCGGCGTATTGGGAACCCGCTGCAGGGCCAGGCGCGCCTTCTCGCGCAATTCCTTTTCAAGCGCGGTAAACGGGCGGCAAAACGCCGAATGATTGGAAAGCCCGATTTCGTCGCAAACAAATTCAAGCGGCGGCAGATTCTGTTCCGCCTCGTCCCGGGTATGCGCGTCGCCGGAACAAAAAACCGTCGGCACACCCATGGCGCCGAATGTCGCCGCCGCAATCGTCAATTCGCCGCAGGGCATGCCGTTTAAAAACATGCGGTGGATCGTGGCGCTGCTGCGCGTATGCGCCCGCACCCCTTTGCGACAAGCCGCCATGGCATGTTGTCCTACAAAATAAAGCCCCTGACACAAACGCCCCATGGTTTCCACCTCGCCCTTGTGAATAATAACATCTTTCGGCAAAACACCGGGCATCAAAGCATGGGCTTCATATAAATGAACCTCCTGCACACCGCCGGCTTTCAGACCTTCAACCACGGCATTTATTTCGAGCGTCATCATTTCCGTGAAATACTTTTCCTCGCCGCACGGCGGCAACGCATAGCTTTCGCCCCAAGTCGTGCCGCTGATCCCTTCAATATCCGAGATAATCGCAATATTCATATCCACCTGTTTTTAATATTTGGCCATTTTCTGAATCAACAATCCGGCAAACCGATAAATTTCCAGCGCCTCGTCAATTGAAGCAACTTCCGCCGCAAGGCAATGATCTGTAATTGAAAGCACGCCGGGATAATAACGCCCCCGTTCCAGTGGCACATCCTTGTCATCAAAAGCGATCCTGAAGGTTCCGCCGCGCGTTTCCGGCAAATTCCGCAAAATTGAACTGCCGGCAAAATCAACCTGTCGCGGCACAAAGGCGGCTGATGGCGCTTCTGCATAAACAACCGGAACACGGTTTTCTGCGAGCCATAAAGCCAGCAAATCGGTTTCATCCACCGGCCGGTCATTCCAGGTCATGCCCCCGATACATTGTAAGCGCGGCTGTTTTTCCAAACCATCAAAGCGCGCACTCAAAAATCCGGCGGCGGAATAATTGCGTTCAAAATGGAAGCTGTCCGCGCCGCGCGCGAGCATGGCTTCGCCGGCCAGCGTCTTCAGGTTGACGGGAAATGCCTCATGCACATCAAATTCGGCATAGCCGGCTTGGCGCGCCCGCGCAATCACCGCATTGACCTGGTCGGTCATCCGGTTGCGATACGCGGGATCATCCTGAATAACCGGCAAATCATACCAGGGCGGAAGCCCGAATCCGTGGAACAGCGTCGCCGAAACATAATAATTATCCGTAATCAACAACATTTTTTTCATATAATCCAACACCCTTCATTCTTTAATCAACGCTGTTTACGCATCGCAGCGGATCAAACAGCAGCCCGGCAGCAGCCACACAAACACGTCAGGGCGAAGATGTTCGCCCCGGCTCGTTCAATAAACGCAGACTGCGGATACGGTCGGCGCCAAACCGGCTCTGCAATGCGGCCAACAGACGCGGACGCTCATAGCGCGCAATATCATTCAACCACGCCGAACTGTCCACCAACAGACAAAGCGCGCCATTCTCAATCCGACCGGGACGCGCATGTTGCGCAATCCGTTCGCCGGCCAGCAATGGCCAGGCTGCTGTAATCTCGCGCCACAACGGCGCGCGATCCCTGGCATCCAGGGTTTTGAAGACATCGTTGACAATCCCGCCGATCCGTGTCTCCCGTTCCGGCGCGGGCGGATCCATATCCGGCAACTGGAAACGCTCGCGGGTTACCATCCAACGCACACGGTCCTCGCGCTGAAAGCGTGATTTTTTGCTGGCATCCACAACCGGGTTTTCCTTTCCATCCCGACCCATGACCGATCAACTTGGATGATAAAGTTGCCCGGTCGGCAAAGCAAGACTTTTTCGCTTGCTTGCCGCCGCCAAAAAGCAATAATGGGTTTTGTTTCTGTTTCGCCGAAATGAATTTTTATGCTTAAAGAAACTCTCAGCCTTTCCTCTGACTCCGCATGGCTGCCCGGCGCGCTGGGCGCGCTTTTCCTGATCTGGTGCATTTCGCTTGTTTTGCGGCGCGCCAGCCTGATTTCGCGGGAAACAATGCAATTCCTGCTCCTGGCCTGTCTGGCGTTTATCTATGAAAGCATCCGCCGGTGGGCGCCAATTCCCGAACACCTCAACCCGTGGTTAAAAACACTCGAACTGGTTCTGCTGACCTTCCTGACAATTCACGTTGTAGTCAAACTTTATATCGGCCGCTTCCTGGAAAGACGCCGTTCCCTCCCGATGGCGCGTATTTTACGCGACCTGACAACAGTCCTGATCATCGCCGTTTTTGGCATGGTTTTTTTGAGAATGGTTTTAAACGTCAATTTGACCGCCATTCTGACGCCTTCGGCCATCTTGACGGCCATAGTCGGGCTCTCGCTGCAAGACACAATCGGCAATTTTATCGCCGGACTGATCATCCAAATTGAAAAGCCGTTTGATCACAACGATTGGATTGAAGTTGACGGACAACGCGGGCAAGTGCGCGAGTTAAACTGGCGCTACACCAAAATTGAAACCACGGATAAAATTTATCTGATCATCCCCAACGCCCGCCTTTCCGCC